>CAZGIN010000028.1:0-10906 GCA_964526585.1 uncultured Methanosarcinales archaeon | reverse complement strand
AACAGAATCCTTAAGATAAGAAGCGATAAGCTTGGAATGCTCAAGGCTTATGCGCTCATACTTCCTGAGAGAAGACTCGATCACAGAGAAATAAGCATACAGTTCCTGCTCCTTCAGCTTCTTCTTAGAAAGAAGATTATCCAGGATCTTATTAAGCGAAAGAAGGTCTTTGTAAGACTCTCCCTTGAGAAAAGATTCCTTGTCCTTCTTCAGAGATCCTATCTTCCTTGAGACCTTCTCAATCTCTGATTTCTTCTCAGCCAAATCAAGAGAAAGCTTCCTGTTAAGCTCTTTCTTAGTGTGATAGTCAGCGAACTTCTGCTTTGCTGTGCTGATCAAAGCGATATTTTTGGAATTATATGATTCCTTTATGCTATTGAATATAGATTCTGTCTGCTTGATAAGCTGCGCTACCTTAGAAGCCTCATCCCAGAAAAACTCCTGAACTATCGAATAAGGGCGCTGCGTAGACTTGGTATAAGACAAAAGGGCATCGTTAAAGGCCTCAAACCGGTCAGGATGGACCTTCTCGATAAACTGCCTTGTGAACCTGATGAACGCAGAACGGTTTCCCTCCATGAAATGCTTCGCCTTCTCAGGAATGTTAGGATTGCGAAGCTCAGCAGACTCTAAAACGCTTAAAGCGTTGATTATATCGATCTTAAGCTCATCAAGCCTTGAAGAAGCTTCGGATATGGAATTGTTGAAATCTTCTTCTATGACAGCAGACTGCTTGGCAAACCAGCTTGAAAGATTGCTGAAAGATATCTCTATCTTATCCAAATCCTCCTTAGGCTGAAACAACGACTTGAAAAACTTAAACATGTTAACCCCCAATGCAAGAAGGGAAGGTTTATATAAAAAGATTATGATACTATGCTGGATGAAAAGAAGATACTCCAAAAAGCCGAAGAAGCAGCTGGAAGAGGCAGAGCACCAGATAAAGAGGTATTTTGCACTGGCTGACAAGGCATTTGCTGAGGATAAAGGGCTAGCTAACAGGTATGTTGCCTTGGCCAGGAAGATGGCGATGAGATTCAAGATAAAGCTGCCGAAAACTATCCAGAGGAAGTTCTGCAAACACTGCTATAAGTACTTGATGCCTGGAGTGAACTGCCGCATCAGGACCAATTCCGGGAAAGTCGTGTATTACTGCATGGAATGCAAGAAATATATGAGGTTTCAGTACAGATAGCCAGATAAGGCTTCTGATAAACAGCTATTCAAATAAGGAAAGGAGTTACTTTTTTTGCGTGGGGATCTGCGTGATACTCATCCAAAAGCTCGTGTATCTCAGGCAACAGAGGAAGCATCACTGAATAAACCTGATTTCTCCTACTGACACGCTTACCTTCTGCACAATGAAATCCGATCTGAACCATAACAGGAGAGCCACCAAAGAAATCTTGTGCTATAGACAAAATATGTCTCGCCTGCCAGCTTTTGTACCTTCCTGTCTTGAACTCAAACACAACAGGAGTTCTGCCGCTGACGGTCATGCAGTCCATCTCAGCATAGCGAGTCAAAAAACCATCTTCTTTATACAGAAAAAATATATTCTTACCATAATACCCATACCTTAACTCTACATCACCAATCTTTTCTTTACCTTTAGGATACGAACCTACTATCGCTGCATCCAAAGGAAGACAGTCATACACAATACTAAGGCCTAATAATTCTCCAAGTATCCCCCTAAGAAAACCCTTAACGCCGTTGAAATCATCTCTCCATTTCATTTCCGGGCGATAGTTTCTTATTATATATCTCTCAAAAAGAGCTAACTCCTCCCCATGTATCAAAGAGTAAGCGCGTTCAAGAGAATGCTCTGAATCCATTATGCACTCAACAAGAGCATCAACGCTAAATCTGGGAAGATCAGGATTTTGCATAGCTTCAGAAACCTTCAGAACCTTAAACCCCATATTTCCCATAGTTTTTGTATCATTATTAAGCATTTTGAGATAGATTTATAAAGCAAAACCCACTTTTTTCCCTTATCGAGAGATATACCGGTGAAAGCTTGTATATGCTGGAGAAGAAGAGATTCTTTCTCACATTACTCGAACATAAAATAAAACAAAAAAATAAATTGCAGTCAGCTCGCGTATGAAGAAAATACGTGAATGAACCGGTCGCCGCTCGACGAGGGGCTCCCTCAGCACATAAACTGGAAACACGCTCGCACTTAAGACTGCAATTATAATCGGAGGAGATCATAATGGCACGAATGCATTCAGGCAAAAAAGGAAAATCAGGAAGCACAAAACCGATGAAGAAGACAGCACCAAGCTGGGAAAGGTACAAGGAAACTGAGATAGAGATGATCATAGCAAAGCTGGCAAAAGAAGGAAAGTCAGCATCAGAGATAGGACTAGTATTAAGAGACAGCTACGGAATACCTGATGTAAGGGTTATCCTAAAGAAGAAGCTCATGCAAGTCCTGAAAGAGAAAGGGCTGTCACAAAAGATACCAGAAGACCTTCAAAATCTCATAAAAAGGTCAATCCAGATAAGAAAGCATCTTGAAGATAACAGGCAGGACATGACAGCAAAAAGAGGCCTGCAGCTGACAGAAAGCAAAGTAAAAAGATTAGTAGGATACTACAAGAAAATAGGCGTACTACCAGCAGCATGGAAATATGACGCAGAAAGCGTAAGGCTATTGGTAGAATAAGCATGCACGAAAAGTTTAAAGAGCATGTCAAGCGGACGGCAGAAGCTTTCAGGAACATCCCGAAAGAAGAAACCATCCGCGTGATATCTCACTATGACTGCGACGGAATCTGCTCATGCGCAATACTTCTGAAAGCTCTCAATAGAGACAACAGGAAATACTGCATAACGATACTGCAGCAGCTGGACGAAGCAGCTTTGAACAAGCTTGCAGAAGAAGACTACAAACACTATGCCTTCACAGATCTTGGATCAGGGCAGTACTCAAGCATAAAGAAGATCCTTTCAGAGAAGGGAGTGTTCATCCTTGACCATCACGAGCTTCAGGAAAAAGAGATAGATGACAAGCACGCAAACCCACATTTCTTTGATATAGACGGAAGCAAAGAGATATCAGGAGCAGGAGTAGTGTACTACTTCGCCAAAGCGTATAATCCAGAAAACAAGGATATGGCGCACATAGCAATAGTAGGAGCAATAGGAGACGTGCAGGAAGATGAAGGATTTCTCAAGCTGAATGACGAGATACTGCAGGATGCAGTTGACATCGGAAATATGGAACCTATCAAGGAGATAAAACTGTACGGAAGAGAGACAAGGCCTATCCATAAGGCACTAGAGTACAGCACAAACCCATTCATACCTGGAGTGAGCGGATCAGAAAGCGGAGCGATACAGATGCTTCAGAGCATAGGAGTCAATCCAAAAAGAGGAACAGGATGGAAAAAATACACAGATCTAAATGAAGGGGAAAAACAGAAGCTGGCTTCAGCTATAATCCTTAGAAGGCTTGATGAGGAGAAACCTGAAGATATATTCGGATTTTCTTATATACTGAAAAAAGAGCAGGAAGCAACACCATTCAGGGACGCAAAAGAATTCTCAACATTATTGAACGCATGCGGAAGGATGAACAAAGCATCGATAGGGATAGGAGCATGTTTGGGAATACAAACAATGAAACAAAAAGCGATGAAAGTACTGGCTGAATACAAGAAAGAGATCGTCCATGCAATGAACTGGTATGACCAGAACAAAAAAGGAGAATCAGTGATCACAGGAGAAGGATACATGATCATAAACGCCAAGAACAACATAATGAGCTCGATAATAGGGACAACAGCATCGATCATATCAAAATCAGGAAACATACAAGAGGGAACATACATCATGAGCCTCGCAAGAACAGAAAAGAACCAGACCAAAGTAAGTTTAAGAGTTGCTGGACTGCGCGAGCAGAATGTAGATCTGCGTGAGATAGTAACTGAGATAACATCAAAGACAGGGGGAGAATCAGGAGGGCACTCTTATGCTGCAGGCGCAATAATACCAACAGAGATAGAGAACGAATTCTTAGATTATGCAAAAGAAGTGTTAGAAAAGAAAGCGGTAGAAGAGAAAGTAGTTTGAATTTTCTGGAAAGTTTTATATATGAGTACACACTATATGTATATGTATGGCAAGCATAAACATAGCGATAAAGGAAGAAGCCTATAGGTTTCTGAAATCAAGGAAAGGGAAAGAAGAAAGCTTCTCAGATGTAATCCTAGGATTCAAGAATAAAGAGACCGGGATATTAAGGTTCGCAGGCGCATTAAAGGACAAAGACTGGACAAAAAGAGAAGAATCGATGAAAGAACTAAGGAGATCATTTGAGGAAAGACTATGATTGGGATGGACACTACAGCAATAATTGACCTATTCAAAGGAGACAAAAATCTTATCAAACTCTTAGAGAAGACAAAAACCCCTGTCGTAAGCACACAGATGAACTACCTTGAACTGATGTTCGGACTTGATATATCAAAAGGAGACCACATAAGAGAGATGGAATACTATGATGAGCTTTTTGAGGAAGTCCATACCTTACCATTGAACAAAGAAGCATCAAAGAAAGCAGCCAAGATATTCTGGAATCTCAAGAGATCAGGAAACACTATAGATAAGTTTGACTGCATCGTAGCAGGAATACTCCTATCAAGCGGAATAGACAAGATAATCACAAGAAACGTAAAACACTTTGAGAAAATATCTGGGATAAAGGTATTGAAGTATTAGAAAAATAAATCAAAGCAAAAAACCCTAATCATATCTATCGAAGGGCCTTACCCTCTCGACACCCCATTAGTAGGACATAAGCAAAGCTTAGTCCTACGACATAACAAAATCAAAGAAAACTTACAACAAATTCCTAATCATCTCGATGTGCTTGGCGACTTCTTCGCCTTTTTTCGTCAGGGTAAGAAGCTTTAATCTTCCTTGCTTGTCAAAATTGATCAATGAAGCTTTTTCCATCTCCTGAAGGATCTTGACAACATGAGAATAAGTACAGTCAACTTTCTTGGCCAAACTGGATGCATAAACCTCTGATTTGGCATTCCTCAAATGGACCAGCATCATGGCAGGCTTCTCGCGGAAAAAGATATTAAATACATTCTCATCAGTCATCAAACTCCCCCTCACTATGGTTAAAACTCGATATTGAAAGGTATATGATTAAGTATATAAATGTTGCGAAAATCGAAAAACTGTCGACGAGAAACTATTTCCGGAAACAGAAAGAAAAGAGATATAAAGGATGCCAAGTTCGAAAAAATATGAACTTATTCCCCTATTCTGAAGAAAGGCAGATACAGAACGAGATGATCAAATCAGTCAAGGAATGCCTTGAACAAAAGAAAAATCTGATAGTGCATGCCCCAACAGGATTGGGAAAGACCGCAGCAGCTCTTGTTCCTGCATTAGAATATGCGATAGAGCATGACAAGACAGTGTTCTTCCTGACATCAAGGCATACACAGCACAGGATAGCAGTGGATACACTAGCATCTATAAGGGAGAAGCACAAAGACAAAGAAGAGTTTGCGATAACAGACATAATAGGAAAAAGATGGATGTGCGCACAGCCAAAGATAGAGATGCTAGGCAGCAAAGAATTCAGAGAATACTGCAAGACAGTAAGAGAAAACTATACATGCCAATATTATGTTGAGACGAGAAGCAAGAGTAACAAGCCTACAGCCCATGCAGAAGATACTGTGAAAAAGATATCAAAGAAACCATTACAAGTTGAAGAGCTGAACGCACTTGTGAAGACAGAAAAGATGTGCCCGTATGAGATAGCAACGATACTCGCAAAAAAATCGAGAGTAGTAGTAGCAGACTACTTCTACATGTTCAACTCAAGCATAAGGAACACTTTCCTAAGAAAGATAGAGAGAGCTCTTGAAGATGTAATAATAATAGTCGATGAAGGGCACAACCTTCCAGACAGAGTAAGAGAGATGCTGACAGAGAAGCTCAACAGCTATATGCTGGAGAGAGCTTTGAAGGAAGCGAAGAAATACAAATTTGATACTATATTACAGTATATCGTCGATATCCAGGACATCCTGAACAGGCTCGGAGACGGAGTAAGGGATGAGAAGAAAGTATCAAAGGATGATTTCAATTCAGGACTAAACAAGATAGGAGAAAGGGAAGAGATAATACACAACATGATGCTTGCAGCAGAAGAGATAAGAGACAAGCAAAGGATAAGCTTTGTAGGATCAGTAGCAGGATTCATAATGAGATGGCAGGATAGCGATGAAGGATATGCAAGGATGATACAAGCAAGCTTATACCACGGCAAGCCAAGCCTTAGCCTGGTATACAGATGCCTTGATCCATCACTTGAATCAGGGCCGATAACAAAAGAAGCGCACTCAACAATAATCATGTCAGGAACACTTACCCCAACAACAATGTACAAAGACCTTTTAGGGGTGGAAGCAGAAGAGAAAGAGTTCAAAAGCCCGTTTCCTGAAGAGAACAAGCTGATGCTGATAGTCCCGAAGACAACAACAAAGTATACTTCAAGGAATGAGGACCAGTACAAGCAGATAGCGATCGAGACTTCCAAGTTGTGTGAAGCTATCCCCGGAAATGTAGCAGTATTCTTCCCAAGCTACTACATAAGAGACAAGGTATATACACATTTCTTCGACAGGACATCAAAAACAATATTTTTAGAAGAGAACGGAATGACAAAAGAACAAAAGCAGGAAATGCTTGAGAAGTTTAAGGGATACAGCAAGATAGGAGCAGTTCTTCTGGGGGTGGTGGCTGCAAATTTCTCAGAAGGAATCGACCTGCCAGGAGATTTCCTCAAAGGAGTTGTAGTAGTAGGACTGCCATTGTCAAGACCAGACCTAGAGACAAAAGAACTGATAGATTATTTTGACGGGAAATATTCAAAAGGATGGGACTATGGATATGTGCTGCCCGCTTTCAGCAAGACACTGCAGGCTGCAGGCAGATGCATCAGATCTGAGACGGACAAAGGAGTTATCGTCTTCTTGGATGAAAGATATGCCTGGCAGAGCTACACAAGATGCTTCCCAAAAGAAGCTAGCCTGAAGATAACAAAAGACTATGAAAAGGAGATAAAAGAGTTCTTTTAGTATTTAGAGAGGTTTTTGAAGCCTTGTACCTTCTGAAAACAAGAGGTACAATATCTAGTGTGGGAAAAGGTATACTAGTGTCTAGAATACAAATATTTATATATTAGTAATATCATGTGTATATCTGGTGTGTTTGCCTGAAAAGGCAGAGATTGAGAACAAAAGGATTTCAATCATGCGCATACATGGCTCCCTTCCTGGTTCTATAAGCCCCCAACACCCTCGAAATCATCAAGGGAGCCATTCATTTTCATACATCCCTCTACAGAGACGTTATCCCGACATCACACACAAATTGGGATCGACGGCTAGCCTAACTAAAGACATCACAGGGGGACTGAGTCCCCCATCACATTCTTTGGCCCTAAATTTATTCTAGTATAAAAAGTATAGAATGATACAAGATGTATAATTTT
Source organism: uncultured Methanosarcinales archaeon (assembly GCA_964526585.1). Classification (GTDB taxonomy): domain Archaea; phylum Nanobdellota; class Nanobdellia; order Woesearchaeales; family CAZGIN01; genus CAZGIN01. Next base: position 3,369 of record CAZGIN010000028.1, on the reverse strand, counting down.
TATCTACAGAAAAATTCATTTTTCTTGTAAAGATATTTAAATCAAGATAAAATCGATAAGGAGTATGAAACCAGACAAGCAAATAAAGAAGGAATTCAAGCTAAAAGCATCAAAAGACCCTGATAAGTATTATGCAACCGGAGTCCTAAAATCGGAAGGCTTTGAGCGCAAGAAATGCAGATGCGGAACATACTTCTGGACTGTCAATAAAAAGCAAAAAACATGCGGCGACCCTTCATGCAGCGGCGGATTTAGGTTTTTCGAAAGCACGCCCACCAAGAAAACGCTTGACTATGCAGGAGTCTGGAAAGAATTCTCAAAGATGTTCAGATCATTAGGATATACACCGATCAAAAGATACCCGTTAGTAGCAAGATGGAACCCAACGATGGAATATACAATAGCATCAATAGCTGCATTCCAGCCATATGTAGTATCTGGAGAGGTTTCGCCGCCAGCAAACCCATTAGTGATCCCCCAGTTTTGTCTGCGTTTTGGGGATGTGGATAATGTAGGCATAACAGGAAGCCATATGACCGGATTTGTAATGATAGGACAACATATGTTCGTAAAGCCGGATGAATGGGACCAAGAGAAAGTATTTAGGGATATATACCGATGGATAACAGAAGGAATCGGGCTGGATAAATCGGAAGTTACCTTCCATGAAGACGCATGGGCAGGAGGAGGAAACTTCGGGCCTTGCATGGAATTCTTCTCAAGAGGAGTTGAACTGGGAAACCAAGTATACATGATGTATGAACAGACTCCAGACGGCGACAAAGAACTAGGGATAAAAGTATTAGATATGGGAATGGGACATGAAAGAGTAGCATGGTTTATGCAGGGAACATCAACAATATATGACGCTGTATTCCCTTCAGTGCTAAAGAAGCTGCGCCATGCAACAAAGCTGGAAGCTGATCCTGAGATCATAAAGAAATTTGTGCCATATGCAGGATACCTAAACATAGATGAAGTTGAGGATATAGACAAAGCATGGAAAGAAGTCGCATCAAAAGCAGGGATGGACGTGCTGGAGCTGAAGATGGCAATACTGCCGTCAGCAGCATTATACAGCATAGGAGAACATACACGAAGCCTGCTGGTTGCGCTAAGTGATGGGGCGCTTCCTTCAAATGTAGGAGGAGGGTATAACTTACGTATGCTTATCAGAAGATGCCTAGGATTTATGGAGAAATACGGATGGAACCTTGACTTAGGAGAGATATGCTCATGGCATGCAGAAGAGCTGAAAGAACTATTTCCTGAACTTTCTGAGAATCTTGAAACAGTCAAGAAGATACTAGAAGTTGAAAAAGACAAGTACGAAACGACAAAACAGAAATCAAAACAGATAGTTGAAAATCTTGTAAAAAGAAAAGAGAAAGTAAGCACTGAGAAGCTATTGGAACTGTATGACAGCCAGGGGATAGATCCTCAACTGATAAAAGAAAGCCTTGAAAAAGAAGGTATCAGCATAAAGGTACCTGATAATTTCTACGCATTAGTCAGCGAAAGACATGAGAAAAAAGAACAAGTGCACTCAACTTTAAGAAAGATCGACGTTGATTTCTCAGACCTGCCGGAAACAAAGGCATTATACTTCGATGATTATACAAGAACAAGGTTTGACGCCACAGTGCTGAGGTTTTCGGATAAATATCTAGTGCTAGACCAGACATGCTTTTACCCAACTTCAGGAGGGCAGCTTCATGACATAGGAAGCATAAATGGAGTAAAGGTAACGGATGTTTTCAAACAAGGAAGCATAATCGTGCATGAGATGGAATCAGGAAAGTTCATAAAAGGAGAAAAAGCAAAGGGAGAGATAGACTTCGAAAGAAGACAACAACTTGCACAGCACCATACTGCAACACACATAGTGAATGCAGCAGCAAAAAGAGTATTAGGCATGCATGTTAACCAGGCAGGAGCTAAGAAGACAAAAGAGAAAGCGCATCTTGACATAACACACTACCAATCCATAAATGATGAAGAGCTTAAACAGATAGAAGATGAAGCGAACAAGATAGTATGCCAGGAGCTTCCAATAAAAAGCTGCTTCATGAAAAGAGACACTGCTGAGAAGAAGTTCGGGATGGAAATATACCAAGGAGGAGCTGTTCCGGGAAAGATGCTCAGGATAATAGAGATACCAACAGTGGATGTTGAAGCATGCGGCGGGACACATCTGCATACAACACTGGAAGCAGGCAAGATCAAGATACTGAAGAGCAACAAGATACAAGACGGAGTTGTAAGGATAACTTTTACCGCAGGAAAGGCTTCGGAAGAAGCAGGAGCTGACGAGGAAAGCATAATCAAGGAAGTATCTAAGCTTTTGGGAGTAGAGAAGAAGTATGCTGCAAAGCGTGTTGAAGAGCTTTTTGCAGTATGGAAGAAAGCGAAGAAAGCAGCGAAAAAAGGGAAAGAGCTGGATAGTTCTGAAGTAAAGCTGAATTCAAAAGAAGAATGTGAAGAAGACCAAGTCAGCTATATGGCAAATGTGCTGAAGACACAGCCAGAGCATATTGTGAAGACTGTCAAAAGGTTTATCTCTGAGATAGATGAAATGGATGCGAACAGATAGTTATTCTATATGAAAAGTAGGATGAGTTAGGTCTTGTTTCTTGCATTTTGGGCATCTAGAAGGAGTTGACTGCTTGAGGCGGTCTTTGAACACAAATCCGCAGGTGTTGCAGACAGCATGAGCCCTTATCAGACGGTGCTGTGGGAGAACTGATTTAGAGATGTGGAACAGATCTTCTACTATCACCTTGTACTGCTCGTCAAAGAGCTTTGCCAAAGCCCTGGCTGTGTAAGGCCTTTTCATGAGAACCCTGATGATCATCTGGCGGCGGGTCTTGTCAAACATGAAAAAACAAAAGCCAAAGAGATATAAAAGATTTTCTTCAAAAAATCCTCTTTAAAGTATCGATAGTGAAAAGGACTATCGCCCTGGCCTGGTCTTCAGTAGGATAGAAAGGCTTCTGCTTCTTATGGACAGAAGAGATCCTAACCTGATTGATCAGATGGATCTGCTGCGTGAGACCAGGATCGAACTCGATGTTTTTTTCTGCAAGCTTTGCGATGAGCTTTCCTAAGCCGATTCCAGGATTTTTCTCAAGAATATCAAAGCCAGTAGCTTCAAAATATTTCCTGTGAAGCGCTGTCTCCAAAAGGCGGCCGCACAAGATTACAGCAGAACGGAAACACTTTGTATCAAAAGCCTTGTTAAGCTCCTGGATGTCAGCCTGCATCTCATCATCAATATCTTCAGGAAAGACGATGCTGGCCTTGAAAGTAGGATCAGGATACTTCAATAGGGAGATGTAATGGGACATGTCATCAACAAGCTGCCTTATC
>CAZGIN010000027.1:0-11543 GCA_964526585.1 uncultured Methanosarcinales archaeon | reverse complement strand
ACCTGATAGAGAAGCGCGATCCCCTGAGCTTTTCGAAGAGAGTACAGACAAAGTTTTAAAAAGCGTCTTCTTCTCCCATCCATTAGACAGCTCCATAGTGTAGCGGCCAATCATATCGGACTCTGGTAACTTTCTGCCGGAGCAGATTGGAGATATCCGGTGACCCCGGTTCGAATCCGGGTGGAGCTACTTATTTTATCATCTTTCAGAGCTTCTCAACAAACTCCTTTATTTCCCCGATAGAACAAGTGCTTTTCTTCAGCTGCCATTTATCTTTGTTCGTAACAAAGTCTCTTGTCATCCTGAATGCCTGGTCTTTCGCATACTCAAGACTGAATTCATAGCTGAACTTCTCGCATAGTTCAAGAAATCTTAGTATCTGTTTCCTTATTCCTTCATTGTCCATGTTCTCATCCAGATCCTTATCAAATATCCATGGCTTGTATTTTGCTTCCCTTCCTATCATGACTGCATCACAGCCTGTCTTCTCCATCAACTCGAGCCCTTGTTTGTATGACTTGACATCCCCGTTTGCTATGACTGGAATCTTCAACTTCTCTTTGATCTGCTTCATTATGGTCCAGTTTGACTTTCCTGCATATTTTTGTTCTGCTGTCCTTCCATGGACTGCTATCAGATCAACTCCTGCTTTCTCAAGCGATTGCGCAACTTTCACGCCATTGATAGAATGCGCATCCCAACCTATTCTGATCTTTGCAGTTATCGGTTTCGAAGTTGATGATTTCATCGCCTTGATCAGCTTCTCAAGATGAGGAAGATCGTTCAGCAGCGCTGCTCCACACCCTCTTTCAAGATATTTTTTCTCTATGCAGCCCACATTCAGATCGATTGCATCTGCATATTCTTCTACAAGCTCAACAGCTTTCTTCATCTCTTCTATATCGCTTCCTATAAGCTGCACAACTATTGGCTTTTCTGCTTTCTGTATGTTAAGCATCTTCCTTATGTCTTCTTTTGATTTGGAGCATATCGCTTTAGTATCATACATCTGTGTATAGATCAGGCCTGCTCCGTTCCCTTTGCACAGTAATCTGAAAGGAGTGTAGTTTAGCTCATGCATAGGCGCCAGCACAAATGGATTATCTATGGTCAGATTTCCTAGCCTCATAGCTGTTGTTGTAGCAGTATAGTTTATAAACATTTCACCAAACAGCATAGGTATGAAAAAGGTCGAATTGCTGCTGCCTGCAGGAAACATAGAGTGCTTAAGGGCTGCTGTCGCCAATGGAGCTGATGCTGTCTATCTTGGCATGTCTAAGTTTAACGCCAGAAGCTCTGCCGGAAATTTTGATGAAGATTCCATATTTAGTGTTATCGAATTCTGCCATAAGCATGATGTTAAGGTTTACATAACTTTCAACACGTTGATCAAGAACTCTGAGCTTGAGGATTTTTTCTCTCTGATGAATACAGCTTATTCTGCAGGAGCTGACGCATTTATCATCCAGGATCCTTGTTTTATCCCCCTGATAAAGAAAAATTTCCCTAAAGTTGAGGTCCATCTTTCAACTCAAGGGTTTACTACAAACAGCTACAGCATACCTGATGGTGCTGATCGAGTTGTGCTTGCAAGAGAACTCAATATAGATGAGATAAGGATGGTCTCTAAGAAGGTCTCTGCTGAAGTGTTTATCCATGGCGCTTTGTGCTTCTCTTATAGCGGCCAGTGCCTGTTCTCCAGCATTGTTGGAGGCAGGTCAGGTAATAGAGGAAGCTGCGCCCAGCCTTGCAGGAAGTGCTACAATAACAGATATCCTCTCAGCACTAAGGACTTATGCCTTGTCGAGATGATTCCAGAGATGATCAGATCAGGCATATCCAGCTTCAAGGTTGAGGGCCGTATGAGATCTCCTCTTTATGTTGGCACGGTCGCAAGGATCTACAGAAAATATATCGATCTGTTCTATGATGACAGATGGCCTGATAAGATTGATGAAAATGATCTTGACGATCTTATGATCGTCTTCAACAGGGAGTTCACAAAAGGCTTTGCTTTTGATGACATCATTGTAGACGCAAAGCTTCCTATGAACAGGGGATTATACCTTGGACGAATTAAAGACAAGAGCTTGAAGCTGAAAAAATATCTAAAAGTAGGAGACGGCATCGGAATATGGGTGTCTGATAAGGTTATCGGCCACAAGATCGAGTATATTAAGAAAGATGGACAAGATGCAGCAGAGGCTTCTGCTGGAGACGTTGTTCAGGTTGACTTCAAAGGAGCTCCAGATGGCTCTCCTGTGTACAAGACTTCATCTGTTGATCTCTCAGTAAGCCTTGGAGATGAGATCCCTCCTTTCAAGCCAAAGGTAAAAGATTTTCATATTAAGTTCAGTTTCCAGAAAAAGCCTGCAAGATCCAAGGATCATGTTATCATAGCAAAGGTTTCCAAGATGAGCGAAGCATTAGATGCCGACAAGGCAGGAGCTGACATAATATACTATGACATAACTAAAGAAGACTGTCTTAAGGTTAAGGATTCTCTGAAAAATGCAAAGTTCTTTGTCTTCTTTCCAAGGGCCTTATCTGACAATGATATTGCTCTGATGACAAAGAAGCTTCAGGATCTAAAGCCTCATGGAGTTTTAGTTGGAAACCGGGGCTTGCTTCCTTTTGTCAAGGATTATGAAGTCCATCTTGATTACAGCTTTAACTGCTTCAATGATCTTGATTTGTCATGCTACAAAGGCCTTCCAATAATCTCTCCAGAGCTGAACTTCAGCGAGATCTCATCCATGAAAAACAAGAACTTTATCACACTGGTACATGGAAACATCATCCTCATGGCAACTAAGAACAGGATAGCTGCCCCTGAGATTGTTGATGAAGAAAAAAGGAAATTTAGGGTAAGGCATTATCATAATGTTTATGAGATATTGAACAATAAGCAGCTTGGGTTGTTCAACAAAGCAAAGCTTCTCTCAGATGCAGGCATCAGGTATTTTCTTATTGAAGTTGACAAAGATTCCGCTAAATTCATCAGGATCTACAGAAAGATACTTTCAGGCCAGAAATTTGATGATTCCAAGATAAAGAAAGGGTTCACTACAGGCCATTTTGACAGGGGAGTAAGTTAGACACAAGAAGCCAGCGGTTAGTTAATAATATTCTTTCTCCACGATCATCCTGTCCCAGGATGGATATTCTTTCACTATCCCAGATTTGTGGTCTATCTCAGAATATATCTCCTTGATTATCCAAGGAGCGATCAGTATCTGTTTCCTTAACGGATCATACTCAATAAACTTGGAAGGGATCTTGAATTCTTTCTTTACAGCAGCCATCTCCTTTCTTCCAGCCTCGATAAATCCTCTTATGATCATCCCTTCATCATCTACCCAGTCAAGCTCTTTAGCGATGCTTTTAGCTCTCAGCTTGAGCCTGTTTGCCATCTGCACCTTGTCCTTTAGTCTTGATGTGCAGTAGTGCACCGGAAGCTTAGGATATCTCTTTGAACACTCTTTCAGTATCTTGAGCGCAAGATCATCGCTTCCTTTGATAGCATAAGAAAGGTTGTCTTTGCATCTGAATCCCATTCTCCCTAGATTATTGCCGTTAGTATCTGATATCTCAAGCTCGTTTAGGTTGAGGAAATCTAGGAGGTCATGCGATCTGTCAACAAGCTTCATAATCTTGCCATAATATCCTGGTATAGCAGGTATCTCTATCCCTTTCTTCCACCTAAACTTTGCAGCTATAGCTATCCTAGGCCAAAACTTGTCATCATCTAAGTCCGGATGGAACCGTATCTCATTCAATCCTGCTTTGTATAGCAAATCTAAACTCTCTTCATTCACAAGGTTCAGTGAAGTGTATAAGTGGATATGAAAATTCTTGCCGAACTTCCTCTTCAAAGCCTTGATCACTCCAACTGTCCTGTCCAATACAAGCAAAGGGTCTCCGCCTGTTATTCCTGCCCCCTCTGATTTTGATATCAAAGCTTCTTCGATTATCTCTTTCGCATTTGTGACAGGCCTTTCATTTGCCCAGGATTTATCCTTAAACCTCTTATTGTCAGATAATGGGCAGTAGTAGCATCTTCTCGGGCATAATCCTGTGATATATATCACAGTCTTCTTTCCCCTCACGCACTGCCTGCATCCGTCGCAAAGCTGCTTGTGGTTGTATGAATAGTATCTGTTTTGTCTCATTGGTGCATCAAGCTAAGCCAGGATATAAAAATTTTATGAATGATCAGCAAAATTAATATACTCTGAAGCTTCAGGCCATGATATGAAGCAGTCTAAATCAAGGAACGTTTTCTGGCTTGGGTTGACAAGCTTCCTCACTGACTTAAGCTCAGAGATGATCTTCCCCATTCTGCCGATATTCCTGACAACTGTGCTCAAGGCAAACATGGCAGTAGTCGGATTCATCGAGGGAGTTGCAGAGAGCACTGCAACATTGCTGAAGCTTCTGTCAGGATACATCTCTGACAGGATCGGAAGGAAGAAACCCTTGATAATCTTAGGATATTCACTTTCTGCTTTCACAAAGCCGTTGTTGGCTTTAGCCACTAACTGGGTTCATGTATTAGGAGTCAGGTTTGCTGATAGGGTCGGAAAAGGCATACGAACTTCTCCCAGGGATGCTCTTATCGCTGTCTCAACCCACAAGAAAGAGCGCGGAAAGAAATTCGGGCTCCACAGGATGATGGACACTTCAGGAGCTATTGTCGGAACACTCATAGCATTCCTCATACTCCAGAGATATCTTAATGATGCGTTCAGGATAATCTTCCTGTTATCCTTCATTCCAGGGATTCTGGCAGTGATAGTCTTGTTCTTCAGCGTTAAGGAAGTCAAGAACAATGTTGACCCAAAGAAGCTTAGATTCAATTTCAAGGCTTTGGATCCTAACCTAAAGAGATTCCTTATCGTGATCGGGATATTCAATCTTGCTAATTTTAGCTATGCTTTCTTCTTGTTGAGAGCACAAGACATAGGCCTTGCTCTGGCGTTGATACCTCTTGTCTACCTTGTGTATAATATTGTCTATGCTTCTTTCTCTATCCCCTTGGGAAAATTATCTGACATCATCGGAAGAAAGATCATACTGGCGTTCGGCATCCTATTGTTCGGAGTTACATGCCTTGGATTTGGATTCTTCGCAAATATAATATCGATCTGGACCTTGTTTGCCCTATATGGATTGTTCATGGCTGTAACTGATGGAGTGTCGAGGGCTTTTGTCTCTGACATGGGCAGCGATACTCCGGGATTTTCTTTAGGAACATATCATACTATCATAGGCATCACGGTTTTTCCTGCAAACTTGATAGGAGGATTCTTGTGGAACAGCCTCAATGTGCAGGCTCCTTTTGTCTATGCCGCTGTCTTGTCGATAGTATCTGCTCTGCTTCTGTTTGTCTTTGTCAAGGAATAGAAAGAATTTGAAAAAAATGTGATAATGAGAAAAATAAAAAGAGAAAGTTTTACTTCCTCTTTTTTGCTTTTTTCTTCTTTGTTGCTTTCTTCTTTACTGCTTTTTTCTTTGTTGCTTTCTTCTTTACTGCTTTTTTCTTTGTTGTTTTTTTAGCTTTCTTTTTTGCCATGGATTTTTCACCTCATTTTTTGAAAACAAATGGCTTATGTTAATCATTAAACTTCTAATATTTAAATGCTTCTATTTTAATGTATGATATTTTATTTTTGCGCGCAGATTTTTCTTTATCTGATGCAAAGAAAATGAAAATGGGCCTGGCAGCCCAAAATATTTTTCAGCAACGGATCATTTTTCTCGTCGAGAAAAGGAATTATGATATTTTTAGAGAAAAATTATTTCAGAAGCTGATATTGTCTAATATTTCGTGAGCGTCATTTGATTTTATCGCCGAAGATATTTCTTTCCATCTTTCTCCTGCTGCCGCCATAAGTTTCATCTTAAGATATTCTTTCTCCTGGTTTGATATCCTTGCGAACTTATCAGCCTCGATCAGCCCGTATGGGTATCCCAAAAATATAGGATCGTTCGAATGGACGCAAAGTTCCGACGACAGATCTTCTATCCCTAAAAATGCATCGACCCTAAAGATATATTTTGATCTTGGGTTAAGCCTCACGAACCCGACTTCAGTTCTGAACCCCTCAACGATTGGACAGTATATCCATCTTCCTGCCGGAGATATCTTTCGTATCGCTTGCAGAGCTGACTCTCCTTTATCTGTTATGAGACTACAGGTCTTTGACAAGCCAGCCACATGAACTCTTCTCGATTCAGAAGTTTCTCTCAGCTGCTTGATCAGGTTTTCCTCCCCTGTGAATGATGCTGTCAAGTCTCCGTCGATCACGACTATATCTCCTTTGCCAAGCATCTCGGCAGCCGCTTTCGCTGCAATCAACTCTGAGAATCTTCTTACGACAGATCCTATCATTGATATGTCAGCATTATGCCTGCCGTCCTTTATCGTACCATCGCTCATGTCAAATGAGCCAAATCCCATCTCCGCGCCTATCGTCTTGACTTCATATCTCCCTTCTTTTGGGGTTATAACTGCAAAAAACTCTTTCTTCTGCACATCTTTCCTTACCATACAGCCATAGGTAATGCAGCATGTCCTTATCACATGGACTGAGAATGAGCTCGACTTAAGCAGCTCTGCATTGCCTCCGTCGATATACGCAATCCTGCACCCCGATGATTTTCCTAGAAACTTGAAATTATCTTTTGATAACAGGACTGGTCTGCCCTGTGCTCCATTAAGCATTATGAAGCTGCTCTTCACTTCTTTCTGCTGAAGAATCGACAGTATATCCTTGATATGCTCTTTTTTCATCCTACATCATGTATTTGATCACAAAAAATCCTGCTATCAGCAGCGCAAAGAACACTAGTGAGAGGATATCAAAGTATTTCTCTATTAATGCCCTCATCTTCTCTCCGAATAGGTATATCATTCCCCCTACCAAAAAGAATCTTCCTGATCTTCCGATAGCTGATGCCAGCAGAAATATCAGAAAATTTATCTTCCATACTCCTGCTGATATGGTAAAAACTTTATAGGGGATAGGAGTAAATGCTGATCCTAGTATCGCAAGAAATGCGTTGTCAGAGAATAATTTTCCTACCATATCGAACTGCTGCTGGAGGTGCAAAGCTCCTATTATCATCTTTCCTACTGTCTCAAATAGTGCAAATCCTATCCCGTATCCCATCATTCCGCCAAGTATCGAGCCGATTGAAGATATTCCTGCAAAAAAAAAGCTTCTTTTGGGAGCAGATACGCATAATGCTATCAACAGTACATCCGGAGGTATCGGAAAGAAGCTCGACTCTGCAAATGCAAGTATAAATAATGCTAACAGGCCATATTTTGTCGGCGCCCAGCTTATTGTCCAGTTGTAAAGCCTCCTCAATAGCCCAAATGTGTAGAAATGAAACCCATAGACTGCTCTTTTCGCAAGATGTGTTATCCTTCTCATATTATCCTGGCTCTTTTTGCCTTATCTTTTAGGTATTCATCTTTTAGTATGATCTTCATCATCTCAGCAGCATTTGTTGTTTCCCTTTTGACCGTGGCTGTTGCCCTTCCTTTCTCTTCCTTGATCTTGCCGTACTTCTTCTTGAAATCCTGCGTAGCTTCTTTCATCTCCGCTGGAGGCCCTGTTATTTTCTTGGTTTCGGGAAGATCCATGGATTCAAGAACAATCCATATGTATGCTTTTGCAGGATCGTCCCATTCCCATCCGCTTTTCTTGATTGGAAACTCTGAAAGCCGCCTCAATATATGGTCATGCATCTTTATTATCTTGCAGCCTATGACATCTGATTTTCCTTCAAATGCATCAATTTCTATCACTATAAGGTTCTTGTTTGCCTTCCTCAGATGAGAAAGATCAAATCTTCTACGTTCAAAATGGTCTCGTGAAGGATTTTTGAGGAATTCCTTGCTTGCCCTGATCAGTTTCTTATAGCTTCCTTCTCCTAATGCTGCGCTTGCATTCCTGTTCTTGTCCACAGGATCCACTAATATCAACGGGCTTTCAAGCTTTGACTTATTCAGCGCAAATTCTACGTTCTTGTGCACATTGTTTACATCTATTATCTTCTTAGCTTTCCATGTAGATATCTCTTTTAGAGCATTCTCAAATCCTTTGTAATATATTGTTAAGATCTCAAGCACATATCCAGAAAATCCGTTTATGTGCGATTCTGCGCCGTATATCTTGTGAGCTTGGGCAAATCTCTTCAATAATCTTATGTCTGATGCCAGATTTCCTATGTTTTTCTTCACCCAGCCTACATGCAGCATGCTCACATCTGTTATGTTTATGGCCTCTTCTGCTTTCTTCAACTTCAGTATCGGGATGATCTCAACTGTATAGCCGTCTATGCCTATCTGGAAATAATCCCTGCTGCCATGAACTCTCTTGTACTTTCCGAATGCAGCCTTGAGTGATTTCTCAAGAATGTCGCTCAATCCCTTGTCTTTGTACTTGTCATAGTCAAACATAGCAAATATATCTATCTCTTTGTTGTCTTTGAGCCAAGTTCCTTTTGCTATGCTCCCTCCTACTTTTGCTTCTGCATCTTTGAGGTTTTTGTTGAGGTTTAGAGTAAATTCCTTTACTATTTGAGCTACTTTATCCTCATCCTGCTTTGAGGGGGATATCTCTTCTATTATCTTCCCTGTTATTTCATCTATTTTCTTGCTCATTTGAGCTAACTTATCTTATAGGCTTTATAAGATTTGCTGGAATACTAACTCAAAAGGTTTTTATAGATAGGAAACATTATTGATATTGGTGAGGAAAATGGGTTTAGCGTCTAAGATCGGATGTTTTATTCTCTGCACTACTTTAGCAGTCGGGTCTGGAATCGGATACTTTATCGGAAAGAAATATGTGATCAATGATAATGCTAATCATAATCCTCCGACAGTTCAAGTTCAGACAAATCCTGCCACAATCGATGATGTTGTTTCACAGACTCAATCCGGATTTCCTGAGACTTGTTTCACAAGGGAGATGAGCACTCCAAATGATAACATGTATAGATATTATATCACTTCATCAGAATATGCTGAAGAACATTCACAGTTGATTTCTCAAGATGGGGATTATAGGAGCATCATCGATCCTTCTGATGAAACCTTGACAAGGATCAATCAGGATACACTGCTTCTGGACAGGTATAATACTGATGAAGAAAAAGCAAGAGCGATATTAGATTTTGTTCAAGGACTAGAATGTATGGATACTGTTTACTCTGACAGGAAGTATGCCAAGCATCCAGTCCAGACACTTGCTGAAGGCAACGGTGACGAGCAGGACTTAGCCGTATTATGCGCCAGCCTTATGCTCAATGCAGGTATCCCTACCATTTTGGGTGTTTCTGATGGCCATGTTGTTCCCTTAGTGCATGGAAAATTCAGCGGGCTTTCAGAAGAATACCATGGAAGAAGCTATTATCCTGCTGACTGCCATGATAATTATCCCCTTGGTATCAGCGAGTTTATGGTAAGGGATCCAGGACATGATTTTAGGATAGTAGATCTGGAATAAATTTATTGATTTTTCATTTTCTTATCTCTTACTGACTAAGTATGAGTTGGGATCAGATATATTAAGAAGGATTATTAGAAAAAAAAGAAATCCCCTTTTCGGGGAAATCCAATGCCTCCATTATTGAGGTTTGGGGGTGGTACAAAAATGGAGGCAGAACACACCTATAGCTCGCGCTCGTGTGAGTAGGCCTCTCCTGAGCTTACCTCAGGATTTCTATACCAAGCTCGTGGCTTAGTTCTCTTGCTCTTGCGCTTGGCTTTGAGTAATCTACCTTGCCAAGTATCCAAGGGCTCTTGACTCCTGTGATTATTGTCATCACAGTCATCTTTCCTTTCAGGTCTTCGGCGATCCTTGCTCCCCAGATTACGTTTGCGTCGTCATCTAGGTGTTCTGTTACAAGTTCTCCTACCCTGTTGATCTCATCTAGTGTCATATCTGGGCCTCCTGATACGTGTATCAGTGCTCCTGTTGCTCCTTCATATGAGATGTCTAGCAATGGGTTTGATAGTGCTCCTCTTACTGCTTCTTCTACCCTGTTGTTGGTATCGCTTGCTCCAACTCCGATTGCTGCTACTCCTCCGTTTGTCATTATTGCTTTTACGTCTGCATAGTCTAGGTTTACTAGAGATGGGATAGCTATTGTCTCTACGATCCCTTTGATCATTGTGGAGATCAGCTCGTTTGCTACTGCAAATGCTTGCTGTATCGGAAGGTTTCCTGCGATGCTTACTAGCCTGTTGTTGTCTATAACTATTACAGTGTCTGATACTTGCCTTAGCTGCTGCAGTCCAAATTCTGCTTTGTCTACTCTTGCTCTTTCTATCTTGAACGGCATAGTAACTGTTCCGATGACGATCGCTCCCATATCTTTTGCAACCTGTGCTACGATTGGTGCTCCGCCTGTTCCTGTTCCTCCGCCCATTCCTGCGCAGACAAAGGCCATGTCAGCTCCTTTCATTGCTTCTTTGATCTCTTGAAGGCTTTCTTGTGCTGATTCTGCTCCTCTTTCTGGATATCCGCCGCATCCCAGGCCTCTTGTCACATCTTTTCCTAGCAGGAATTTTCTGTCTGCTTCAGTTATGTTCAGATGCTGTTGGTCTGTGTTGCATGCGATTATTTCAGCGCCTTTTACACCTTTTTTGTATAGCCAGCTTACCATGTTGTTGCCTGCTCCACCGCAGCCAATAACTTTGATGTTGGCTTGTCCTACGTTCATATTCTCAAACTGGTTCATATCTGCGTTTTTCACAGCGTTCTCGACGATAAAATCCATGGTCATCTCCTACTCACCCCAAATTTTTTCAATTTTTTCTTTTTTTGTACTCGATTGCGAGCGCAAACTGTATACTCAAAAACATAAATGTTTATATATTGAGTATAGCCCTATCTACTTTAGAACAAAACACATTTTGAACGTTTCGCCAAAAACGTTTGAAAGATTTGTCGCAAAAAACTCGCCAAAGTTTTTGCAAACGACGAACTCCAAATCGTCGCCAATTCTTTATTTTATTGATAAATTACTCCGTTTTAGTCATATTTAAACATTTCTCATTTCAAAAATAGAGGTTAGAGTATATAGTTCAGCCTTTTTCTGCTTCTTTTTGCACATTTAGCGTCGAAAACTAAAGTTTTATATGTCACCCCTCGCAAAAAAGCAAAATGAGTGTTCACATAAAAGATAAGAAAAGACTGCAGAGGAAGATCCATTCCATAAAACTGGCTGGGCTGTCTTCTTTGCATGTTGTAAGTGATTTTGACCGCACTCTGACTAGAAAAGACGGCTTTTTCGGCTCTAGCTGGTCTGTGATAAGAAAAGGGAACTTCTTGTCTGAAGAATATTCAAAAAAATGTTATGAGATGTTCGACTATTATTATCCTATCGAGAATGATGAGACTCTTGACCGGTCTTTCAGAAGCTTAAAGATGAAGGAATGGTGGGAGAAAGCACTTGAACTCCTGGTAGAGCATAACATGTCTACTAAGGTTGTTGATAATATCATATCTAAATATTCAAGG
>CAZGIN010000026.1:4420-11687 GCA_964526585.1 uncultured Methanosarcinales archaeon | reverse complement strand
TGCGTATAGCTGCAATAGCTCTTGTGTGTTGAGCCTTTTGCTTTCAACTCCGCACGATTTGAGCGTCTGGCTGCAGTGCATTACTCTTTCTGACAGTTTGTTTATCGCTTTTTGGTAATCTTCTTCCTTGTACGCTGCTGTGGACGCTTTTCCTAAGAAGAGATCTATCAGCTGTGCTAGTGCAGGTTTTGATGATATGTTCCCTTCTAGTTGTATTATTATGTAGAACATCCTGTTTCTCACTGAATGTTCTGTTATCTGCTGGTTCATCCATTGCTTGAATATCTTGAAGTGTTTTGTTTTTCCTGCCTTATTCTCAAGCCCTTTTATCCAGGGGGATATGTCTAATGGTGTTGATCTTGAGATTATGTGAACTGGATAGTCTAGTCCTCTCAGCCATTGCCTGTATGCGTTTATCGTATACTCTTGGTCTTCATCGCTTAGTATCGCAAAGTTTATCGAGCTTACTTTTAGGACTGCTATCATGCTGCCGTCCTGTCTCACCACTATGTTGTCTTTTATGTCTTTTACATCGACAAATGTTTTCATTGCAGTATCGTTGTATGCTATGTTTTGCAGGCTTTTCTTGAAGTTCATCTTGTTTGCGATGTGCTCTTCTATCTTTCCGAATAGGATTAATACTGCTATTATGTTGACTGGCGCCAGTATTGTTATCATTGCCCACAATGGGAATTGTGTCTTGAATATCACTATAGCATTTGCTGCTAATGTTACTGCAGCTATGAAGAACTGCTTCATTGTCATCCCGAACAGGAATGTTTCTGAGTATTTTGTCAGGTTTTTTGGAATTTCGTATGCCATCTTAGTCCCTCATTATGTCCATCGCGGACTTTACTATAGCTAACAATACTAATGCTGCATGGAATATCGCTGATAAGTACAGTGCTGCTGTGAGTATAGTATAGCTTGGGAGGCTGTTTGCTCCAGGTTGAGATGTAAGTGCAGCACCCCCTACCAGCATTAGCATGAATAGCGCAGGAACGAACAGTTCTATTATGAAAAGTATTGTGAAGAATTTCCCAAATTCTTGTGTTGGCTGCCAGTAGTAGAGTATTACTATTAAGGGAGCTAATATTATAAGTGTTGTCAACAGTAAGTTTCTTGCCTGTAATGAAGTCAGGTATGCTCTTGCTGCTGTAGTAAATCCAGTTGATGACGCTTTTAGTTGTGCATTAAAGCCTAGGCTTTCATCATATGAATATCCTTGGATTACTGAGTCTCCGACTCCTTTGAATATTTCTAATGAGTTGTCTTTGCTTAGCTTGTATTGCATTGCAGATATAAATGAGTTTGATATGCTTATGCTTAGTCCTACTGTAAATCCTAGCGTTACCAAGATGACTGCTATTATCGCTAAGTTTTTCAACTGTCTTTTTGCCTGTTCCCTTTTTTCCGGAAATGAAGAGCTTGAGATGAACAGATATCCGGTATATAGTACAATTATTGTTAGTAGGGATGTTACCAGCACAGATACTAATCCTTTTAGTTCCTTAAAGCCTGATTCGTCTGTATTTGATATTACATTTCTTAATTGTCCTGTGCTTGTCTCTATTTCTGTTATTAGGTCTGTATTCGCTTGGTTTAGTATAAAGTTCTCTCTCATTATTTCAGCATGATTCTGGCATTCTGTTAGTTTTTCATATTCAAATGCGGTTACTCCTGTGCATGTTGAAGGGATAAATGCTGATTGAGCGCTGACTGTTGGTATTATCATTACAAGGAGCATAGTTATCAATAGCAGTTTTTTCATATTGAGTTCCTCCAGTAGTATTCATATGCCGCTCTTGCCAATATCATAATACAGATTATGCCAAAGAATGATACAAATAGGCTTGTGTAGTTTGGCTTTATTGCTATGTTTGCAGCTGCATTTGCGGTTATTGTATCTGTGTTTATGTATGTTGCATTAAATGTTTCGCAGTTCTTTTTTGCTTTGAAGGGGTATTCTGCATATCCGTTTGAGTCTATGTTTACTATAGCGGTATTTCCGCAGTTTTCTACGTTTACCTGAGTTGTGCCTATTTGGTTTGTTACATTTATCTTTATTATTCCATCCTCGTTTTCATTATAGTTAGCTTTGTTTGGCCTTACTCTTATGGACGAGCTGTGTTTTGTTGTTTCCTGTGGTGTTTCAGGAATCTTATCAAAAGGGGTTATGTATTCAAATGATTTGCCTCCATCTTCATTTAATGTAAATCCTATCTTATTTGGCTGTATGTCTAATGACTCAATCCCTTTTAATGAGTATGATGTTTCGGGTGTTGATGATTTTTTCACATATAACACATTGTATGGGGGAAACATATAGTCTAGTACATATTTTACTTTGCTGGCAAATATTGAATGTCCTCCGATTTTAAGCTGATATTGGTCAAAGTCTCCTGTGCTTAGTTCTGCTCTTGGATTTGTTTCCGGGTCTATTGTTGTTAATAGCACATCTCCTGCTTTGAATTCATACTTATGTACTAGGCCGAAGCTGTCTGATATTGGAAGTGCATTAAATTGGTATGAGACTGATCCTCCTGCTGGCTTACAGGCATATCTTGGGACAGTATAAGAATTCCCATCTTCATCTGTTCTTGTACAGCTGCCCTCTCTTTGCCAGCTATAGCTTTCTCCTGTTAATTCTCCGCTGAATGTAACTGTTGATATTACTGTTTTGTCTCCATTTATTGGTATTCTTGTTATTGCGTTATTATTTTCTTTTGTCTCTGCATTTACACTATTTACTTTAACATCTACATTAACATTGATATCATCAAATACTGTCTTGCAATGATCAAATATATCATCCTCTGGCCTGACATCATCTGAACAATATGAGTCATGTCCTCCTGGTGCTGTTATCGGAACTAGTTTTGTATACCCATAGAATGTTTGTGCTAGTGCTTCATCTGGAACATACCATTCATTATTTTCTTTGAATGATGGCATGACTGCTGTTGTTTTTACCCATCCTGTTAGCACTTGTTGGGTCCATGTCCCTGTTCCCATCCGTGGAGGATAGCTTTTTGTTACAATTGCAGTTGATTCCGGAGATCCTTCTATTTTATTCTCTACTATTATCCCTTTATTCCAAAACTCAACTATTTCTCTTTTGTCTTCCATTGTCGGGTCTCCCTGGCTCCACATTGCCAGTAAGGTGTATTTCATCTGGTCTTCTTCCACAAATCCTGCATCTCTTGCTGCTTTCAGTGCATTGCACACATCCTGTTCTATTTCCATCCCATTCATTATGCAGTCATCAAGTCTTATTGTATCCTCCACTGCGCTTGCTGTGAATGTAAGCAGGATAGCTACCGCTATCCATAATTGAACCTTCATTTTCCCTCCCTAAAAGATCATCTTTACGATTGGGTTTGCTAATGCGATCAGCACGATTCCTATGATCAGCATCTTTAGCTTTTGTCCTAGTGCATCTTTTTGTGATGGATCATTGCTTTGCACGAACATAAGTCCTATGATCATAGCTGCTATTACTGCTACTCCGCCTGCGATCGCTGTCAGCAGGTTGATTACTGCATCCATCTTATCTTTAATACAAAATTCTGCTACATCATTGCTTATTTCTGCTGAAGCAGAGTATCCTGGATTCTTTGGATTGCAGCATACATCATAATCTCCTTTTGTCGTTGATAGTGGTGTTTTATCAGTGCAACTAGCTGCCAATACACTCGGCACAACCACTAGCACTAACAGTGCCATCATTGCTAAAACTATCTTTTTCATG
Source organism: uncultured Methanosarcinales archaeon (assembly GCA_964526585.1). Lineage (GTDB taxonomy): Archaea > Nanobdellota > Nanobdellia > Woesearchaeales > CAZGIN01 > CAZGIN01. The sequence goes on along the minus strand of CAZGIN010000026.1, from coordinate 7,936 downwards.
CTATCCCTCCTTTCATCTGGTAGAATGTTTTGTTGTTCACAGATGAGGTTTTTATTATTCTGGGGTCTTCCTGGACCCATTCATCCAATTCTTCTATTATCTCTCCCCTTTGGTTGTCTGTCTCAGGGTATATTGCTATGATTTCTGAGAGAATGTCACTTAGTGAGAACTGCTGCTTCCTTAGCTGTATGTTGTTCACTACTATGTACAATATTTCCCTTTGTTTTGATTTCTGTGATGGAAAATTCTTATACGCTAGTGGAAGCTCTTGCGGCTTTTCAGCTGGCTTTGTTTCAGCTTTTGCTTCTTTCTTTGTTTTCTGCAGCTCTGGTTTTGATTCTTTCATCGTTTCAGTTTTCTTGCTCATCTTCGCCTCTTTCCTTGCTTTTTCTTTTCTCATCTTCTTGATCTCTATGTTGTTCAGCATCATCGTTATTGTTGTGCTCATCATGATAGCTGTTTTCTTTATCATCTGTGTCCTTTTTATGATGAATATTAGCCCTAATGAAAACAGTGCTGATACGCCGATGCTTGCGATTGTTTCGATCAATGTTGTCATATCCATTTTAGTGATGTTTTTTGTTTATTATACTTGTCCGGCTGGAACCGGAAATCTGACGGGTATCTCATTGAGATTCCGGATATTTTCCGGATTATCTTTGAGTCACACTGAAAATTGATTTAGACTGTTGTATTCAATATACTATTTCACAATAATTTACATAGACAAGATAAAGAAATATCTAATAACTAAGCTTCTCTGCTTTCCTTTTCTTTGAAAGAAGTTCAAGTATCTGGAGTTTTACATTATCCGCATTTGGGATTGCAGGCATAGCTTCATTCCTTCCTCCTGTCCCTACAACCTCCATGGACAGCATCTTGATGTCAAACATCTTCTGGAGGAATGTCTGTTTTACTATTATCTCTCCTATCCTTTCTAAGGGTAGTGATGTCTGTGATGTTCCTATCAGTCCTTTCTGTATTACTATCCTTTTATTGGTTATCCAGAACTGCATCTTATCGTATCTCAGGATCGTTGCAACCAGATTATATGTTCCATACGATAAGAATAAGATGATAAATGTTGTGTATGCTGTTACAATAGCATTTTCTGGAAGAAAACTGATCGATGCTGACAAAGCTACTGTAACAGAAGTGATAAATCCAGTAGCGAACAAGCAGAATATTATCCAGATATGTATACTGCTTACGAGCCAGTATGCTCTCACAGCAGGCTTTGGCTTTGCTTTTATGATTATCTTCTCTCCTTCTAAAAGTTGCATAGCTCTTTTAGTTATTTCTCATTTTTTAAATCTTGTTGTTTGATTCCTAGTCATTGCCTTATTTTTGCCCTGACTTTTGGTTCAAAATATTTCTTCATTAACCCATCCAAACCTTTATAAACCAACTCCTGCTCCTTCTCATTATGGCCAAGAAAGCTACCAAGAAACCTGCAGCAAAAAAAACTACAGCTAAAAAGTCTTCCAAAAAGGCAGTTGAAGTTGGTGTTCAGCCAGTAGTTAACATTGGATTGTTCGGTCATGTTGACCATGGCAAAACTACTTTAACACAACGCCTCTCTGGAAAGTGGACTGATACCCATTCTGAAGAGATAAAGCGTGGAATCACGATAAGGCTAGGATACGCAGATGCTTCTTTCAAGATGTGTGGAACAAAGTACACAACTGAAAATGTCTGCCCTGACGGCTCAGAACCGATAACAGTAAGAAAAGTCTCTTTTGTTGATGCTCCTGGCCATGAGTCTTTGATGGCAACCATGCTTGCTGGTGCTACAATAATCGATGGAGCGCTTCTCCTGATTTCAGCTAATGAGGAATGCCCTCAGCCTCAGACTAAGGAGCATTTAACAGCTCTGCAGATCATGGGTGTGCAAAACTTAGTCATAGTGCAGAATAAGATCGATCTAGTGAGTGAAGAGCAGGCTGTTAAGAATTACAATCAGATCAAGGAATTCATCAAGGGAACTCCTTTTGAAAACTCCCCAATAATCCCTGTCAGCGCAAGGCTGAACGTTAACATCGACTTGCTAATACAAGCTATAGAAGACACAATTCCTACTCCTGAAAGAGACTCAAAGCTTGATCCTATGTTTTTTGTTGCTAGGAGCTTTGACATAAACAAGCCTGGAACTCCCTTAAAAGAGCTTAAAGGAGGAGTTTTAGGAGGTTCATTGAAGCAGGGCATGCTTAAGGTTGGTGATGAGATCGAGATCCGCCCGGGCTATTCTGTTGAAGAAAGAAATCAGACCGTATTCAAGCCTATCACTACAAAGATCACAAGTATCGTTACTGGAGGTTCTCCTGTTGAGGAGATTGTTCCTGGAGGCTCTGTTGCTGTTTTGACTCAACTTGATCCTAGTGTTATCAAGTCAGATAAGTTTACAGGCAGCATTGCAGGATTGAAGGGAAAGCTTCCTCCTGTCTGGTATAAGCTTAAGCTGGAGACTCACCTTCTTGATCGTGTTGTAGGCGCTAAAGACTCATTAGTGGTAGAGCCTTTGAAGCATGGCGAGATGCTGATGCTTAATGTTAACAGCGCAGCTACTGTGGGAGTTGTCCAGGAGTTCCAGAAGAATTCTATCATATGTCCTTTGAAGATACCTGTCTGCGCAGAGCCTGGTGCTAGGGTGACGATCTCAAGGAGAGTAGGAAATCGGTTCAGATTGATAGGTTATGGCGTTATTTTGGAGTAATCTTTATATAATCTAAGTTATATTCTATACATCATGAAACATAATAATAACTGGAAAGATCTTATCCGGGAAGTCAAAGATGCTAAAAAGGATTCTGAATTTAGGAAGGAAATCAAGGAATTTGTTAGGTTAACGACTAATTAGAAATTGTATCTTATTCTTAAGTCTGAATATTTCCAGAAATTTGGGTGCCATATTCCGTCTTTTATGCATATATGCCTGTATGCTTTCATCGCGGGTTTGCTCAGTAATGTCTTTTGGTCATCTGATACTACAATATCCAGCTTGTAGAAGCTTGCGCATGCCACGATTGTGAAATCTATATCAATATTGCTTTTGTCCCAGTTCTTTATTCCTCCAAAGTGTCTGTAAGAATTATAGAATTTCTTTGCATATTGGTGTATCTTTAACGAGTCTTTCAGGTATCTTCCCTCAGTTAGTCCATCATACAAGTTCAACAACAAATTTCTTTTGCTTAACCTTCCAAGCTTGCTTGCCTTTGGAGTATCTCTTAGTTCTCTCCTTATCTGCTGGAATCCATATATCTTGAACTCAACATCAGTCTTTATTTTGGTTGCTACCTCCCCAAAATTATCCTCCTCGATTAGCTTCCCGTATATGTTTGTATCAAATATGACTCTCAGCATATTTCATTCTTATCAGTTGTTATTAATAAACCTTGCCTCATATTTATAAATCAAGTTTGATTCTTGTTTAGTATGTCAGTCATAGTTTACGGTATATGCAGCGAAGGCATGGGGCATGCAACTAGAGCAAAAGCCATCATTGAAGAATTAGATAAT
>CAZGIN010000026.1:0-4410 GCA_964526585.1 uncultured Methanosarcinales archaeon | reverse complement strand
ATGGGGCATGCAACTCGAAGTTCTGTCGTTATCGATTATCTTCTTAGCCTTGGCCATGAGGTCCATATTTTCACAAGCGGGAGGGTCTATGATTTTCTCAAGGAGAAATATCCTAATGTCTATCATATCAAAGGGTTTAATTTAGTCTACAAAGAGGACCGTTTGATGAACATGACTTCTTTTATCCACGTTACCAAAAATCTCTTCAATAGGTTTTTTCCTTCTTTTCATATTATCGCTGAGGTATGCTTAAAAGTAAAGCCTAATGTGATCATATCTGACCATGAGTTCTTCACCAGCTTTATAGGTGATTATTCCGGTATTCCGGTCATCGCAAGCAGCAACATAAGCATCTCTGATAAGACCGATGTTGGCCTTAATTCTTTGAAGCTTGCTTATTCTAAAGCTTTTACAGTTACCAGCGAGCGCTTGTCCAACTATAATGCTGATTTTTTTGTAATTCCGACCTTTTTCTTCCCTAAGAGGAAAAAAAAGAGTGTTTTCCTCACAAATCCTGTTGTTAGGGCAAAGATAACAAAAGTAAGGCCGAAAAAAGGAAAGCACGTTCTTGTTTATCACACTTCTGCTACTTGTACCAATCTTCTTAACGCTCTCGCAGGTGTTGATGATAAGTTCATCATTTATGGCTTCGGAAAAAGGCCTGATTTTAAGGGTTTGAAGTTCAAGGATTTTAGCGAGGACGGCTTCATAAAGGATCTTGCTTCTTCAAAGGCTGTGATAACTGGGGGAGGTTTTAGCCTTATCAGCGAAGCCTTGTATCTTAAGAAGCCTGTCTTAAGCATGCCTTTGAGGCAGCATTTTGAGCAGTTGACTAATGCTTACTACTTGAAAAGATTGAAATTTGGGGATTCTATCCAGGATCCTAATAGTACGGATATACTTGATTTCCTGCTTAAGCTTCCTTTCTACGAGTTTTACCTCAATAAATATGATTTTGACCCTATGCAATATCCTAAGCTTATCGCTAAGCTTGTTGAGCTTAACTCTAAAACGCCTAATGAGACCCTCCTTAGGCTGCTTAAAAAGCTCACTCAGACCAAAAAGCTTTAAAAAGCCGTCTGCTTTTTTCTCCTTGGGTGAATATTATGGCAAAAAAGAAGAAGAAAGAGCCAAAGCCTAAGCAAAGGGATACTCAAAAGATAGATGAGCGCTTGAAGCAGGTGCAGAATGTAGAGCCTCCAGAAAGGAACGAGTTCAAGATGGAGAATGACGAGCTTATTGATCGTTTCTTAAGATATGGAAGGCCTAGAAAGATCAAGAAGTTTGACAACCTGCCTATACGTGAGCAGAAGAAGTTCAATAGAAGGACTCATCGTAGGACTGCTCCTATGCCTTGGTTGAGGGTTAAGAAATAATGGCTGAGAGCAACATAGGGATTACTGTAAAGAAATCTGAGGACATAGCTAGCTGGTATGGCGAGGTCTGCCAGAAGTCTGAGCTTGCTGATTATGCTCCTGTTAAAGGGTGCATGATCATCCGGCCTCGCGGCTATATGATCTGGCAGGCTGTCCAGGATTATTTTAATCCTATCTTATCTAAGTTTGGCGTTAAGAACGCTTATTTCCCTATTTTCATCCCTGAGCATTTTTTTCATAAGGAGAAGGAGCATGCTAAGGGCTTCACTCCAGAGGTAGCTTGGATCGAAAGAAAATTGGATGATGAGCCTAGGCTTGCTTTGAGGCCTACTTCTGAGACTATCATGTATGATTCTTATTCAAGATGGGTTAGGTCTCATCGTGATCTTCCTCTTAGGATAAACCAGTGGTGTAATATTATCAGATGGGAGACTGATGCAACTAAGCTTTTCCTTCGTTCAAGGGAGTTTTTATGGCAGGAAGGGCATTGTGTTTACGAGTCTGAAGAAGAGTGCATGAAAGAGGTTCTTCTTTTCTTGAATGAGTACAAGTATCTGTGCGAGCATCTGCTTGCATTTCCAGTTATTCCTGGATTAAAGACTGAGGGAGAAAAGTTTGCTGGTGCGAAAAAAACTTTCACTATCGAAGCTCTTATGCCTGACGGCAAGGCTTTGCAGTGCGGAACTTCCCATAATCTGGGCCAGGGCTTTGCTAGATCCTTTGAGATATCTTATCTTGGAAGCGATGAAGAGTCTCATTTCCCTTGGCAGAACTCTTGGGGGATCTCAACAAGGCTTATCGGTGCTGTTGTCCTCACTCATAGTGATGATAAGGGATTGGTGCTTCCTCCTCGTGTTTGTGATGAGAAGGTTGTAATAGTCCCGATCCTTTTTGATGATTCTAAGGATAGGGTATTGGCTAAAGCGAATGAGATCAGGTCTATATTGCATGATTTTGGCGCTTTTGTGGATGACCGTGACTATAGGCCTGGATTTAAGTTTAATGAGTGGGAGCTGAAAGGCATTCCTTTGAGGATAGAGCTTGGCCCAAAAGATCTTGAGAAAGGCTCTGTTGTAGTTGTAAGGCGCGATACTGGGGATAAAATGCCTGTGAAGATCGATGAGCTTAAGGATGCTGTTCCTAGTATTTTAGATATCATGCATAATGATATGTTTGATAAGGCCAAGAAGTTCCTTGATTCTCACATTAAAGATGTAGGCAATTTGCGTGATTTTGAGAAGCTCATCAAGGAAGGAAACCTAGTTTTTGTCGATTTTTGCGGCTCGCTTGAGTGTGAGAAAAAGTTTATGGAGCAGTATCAGGGCATAACTCCTAGATGTATTCCCCTTGATAGTGATGCTCCTAAAGGAAAGTGTTTGTTCTGTGGTAAGGATGCTGATGTTAAGGTTTTATTCGGAAGAAGCTATTGAAGATGGATTTGTCAATTTTTGCACAAGATAGGATTTATGTTGAGGCCGATGCATGCATAGATGATATGCTTGCTATAGAAGATGATTCTTTTGTTGCAAAGGATCCTGATGAGATTGGTTTGTGGAGTGAAGCAGCTTCAGCTTTTGGTCTTGATGTTAAGTATGTCAAGAAGCATCTTCTTCTTCCGTCTGTTTATATGACTATTTTGGAGGAGAATCTTGGATCCATGAAGCCTTTGCTGGGAGACCGCCTTCTTAAGGGTATGATCTCTTCTCTTGGTTCTCCTGAATCAGGAGAAGGTGTTATGGCTTTCTTGCAGGATCACTATCAGAACTGCTTTGGGGTCGCTAATGTTTATCGTTATCTTGTGGGTGTATGCAGTGATTCAGGATCTCCTGCTGTCAAGTATGCCCATAGATGGGCTTATGATCTTGTCTTTACTGATGTTGATGCTGATGCTTGCGAACAGAGGCTCGATAAGGCTTTGCATATCTTGTCAGCTCCTGGATTATTGGATTATTTCCGCAGGTCAGAGCTTATCCCCCTTGAGGTAAAGTTTATTCTTGATACTCTTTCGCTGCAGGTCGATCCTCATGATTTCTGGCAGAAGGCTATGGAGCAAAAAGGTTCTAACGGCAAGTCAAGGCTGCTTAAGCATTTTGCTAGGTGCACTGGCTCTCGATGTTATAATTGATTCTTTTTCTTGTTCCTTCCTCTTTTCTCAACGTTTGAGTTTAGCCACGATATCACTTTTTTGTCGCCGTATGCTTTCAGGACTTCTTCAAAGCATTCCTCAGAGATGTCAGCATGTTTTGATTCAAGCGCTCTTTTCAGCAGATGGAGGTCTACTGCTTTGTCTTCTATCTTTGAAGAGAAAAAACTTAGTCCAAAGTCTATGAAATATAGCTTCGCATCCACTATCATGTTCGATGTTGTCAGGTCTCCATGGATTATCTCTAAAGAGTGCATCTTTTTTACCATCTTGCCTATCTCTGTCCCGTATAAGTCACAGTTCTTCTTACCGATGATATCTCTCAGTTTCTTCCCCTTTATCAGCTCAATCTCTAATATCTTCTCAGAATCGGTTTTCAGCAGTTTAGGGGCATTGAACTTTGCTTCCTGCAGCTTTAATAGTATCTTTGCTTCTCTTCTTGTCCTGAATCCTCTTATTTTAGAATCAAGCTCTTTTATCCTATAGCTTTTTTGAGATCTTTCTTTGATTATCTTGTTCTTGTCAGAATATATTCTTGCTTCTGCTCCCTGTGCTATCAGCTTCATTTTAGATAAAAAGTAAGAAGAATATTTTATTCTTTCTGTTGTTCTTCTGTCTGGCCTAGTTTTCTTCTTATCTTTACTGTATTGACTTTTCTTATGTCGCATGCTGCCAAAGGATGTGTTTTCTGCAGTTTCTCTCTTAGCTGTATCTGAAGCTTGTTTGTGATTATCTCCTGTATCAGCTGTTCCATAGATAGCTTCTTTACTGCTTTTTGGAGGAACTCGTTTGTTTGCTTTCTTAGGGCTTTTTCCACAGATCCTGTTGTCATTGTTCTTGTTACTACCAAAGGTTTTATCCTTATGTCTTTGTTGTCCTGTGTCTGCGCTA
>CAZGIN010000025.1:0-11876 GCA_964526585.1 uncultured Methanosarcinales archaeon | reverse complement strand
GCAAGTTGGTAGAGTACACTTGCGACAGCGACGGCTATGGAAGAAAGAATCTTGTAACTTGTGAGAATGGATGTTATATGGGCGCTTGCAAAAGTGGCCCAGAAACATATCCTGGACAATTCAGCTACTTAGTCATGGCCAATCTTGATGAAAAGTTCTCTTTGTTAGAGTACGATGCTCAGACAGACAATCCTAGGCGTCAGACTGGCGTGATTCAGGGAACAAGATACGACATCAAGCTTGAGGGCTTTAACAGGGATTTAACTGTTACACCTCCTAAGTTCGAAGAAGGAGTAAAGCTTAGGGTATATGAAAAAGGTGCAGAAGGAGAAGTTGATGCTGAAGTCTATAAGCTGGAAGCTGGAGACACTGTAGCTTTCAAAGACATAAAGATCAATGTCATTCAGATACAGGGCGGAGCTTCTAGCGCTAGAGTTGACTTGCTTGTGCATAAAGCAGGCGCTGGAAACTACGAAAAAGACATTTATCCCAATCCTGTCGAAGTAACTCTTGATGAGGATACGATCAAGGTGAAAGAAAGGAGCAGCACTGGATACTGTGATGGCTGCAAGATGGAAGATGCATGCCTGGGGATCGGTTTGAGGACTAAAGATTCTTCAGGATCCAGCTTGTACTGCGATTTAGACAAATCTTTAAAGCCTCAGAAGGACGATGATGCTGTCTGCGAGAACAACTTTGAGTGCAAAAGCAATTCTTGCATGTCAGGAAAGTGTGTTGACCTTCAGAAACAGCTGGAGCAGCAGCAGAATCTGCTTGAGAAGATCCTTGGATGGCTTTCAAGGATCTTTTGATTTTTTAGTTTCTTCTTTTCTATATTTCTTCCACAACCTTTATAAACCAACTCTCAATTTCTCTCCTTGAAGCAGATGTGGGCTTGCTCGCCTGAATGCTTAACAAAAATGAAAACAATGGAGGCATAAGAAAATGGGATTATACAAATATATTCGTGAGTCATGGAGGGCTCCTGGGACTTCTCAGAAAGAAAGGTTGATGCAGTTCAGGCGTGAGCTTGTTTCTGTAAGGATCGATTATCCTACAAGGCTTGACAGGGCTCGTTCTTTGGGATATAAAGCTAAAAAAGGATTTATCTTAGTGAGAGAAAGGGTCAGCCGTTCAAGGCGTATGAGGCCTCATGGGCGTGGCGGAAGAAGGCCTAGGGCAAGCCGTACTAAGCTTGTGCTTGATCTCAACTATCAGCAGCTTGCTGAGAGGAGAGCTAATGACAAGTTCAAGAATCTTGAAGTTCTTGGAAGCTATGAAGTTGCTAATGACGGAAAGCATTACTGGTTTGAAGTTATCTTGGTTGATCCAAAGGCTCCTGAGATAAAATCTGACAGGCGCATTAACTGGATATGTAATCCTGAACATCATAATCGTGTTTTCAGGGGCTTGACTTCTGCAGGCAGAAAATCAAGAGGTCTTAGGAATAAAGGAAAGGGCGCTGAGAAATTCAGGCCTAGCAAGCCTGCTGCTTACAGGAGAAAAGTCAATTGATTTTTCTTTAGAATTATTTTTTCTTTATCTGATCTCAAACTCTCTGCAGCTCTATATCTGTTTTTATCTCTTTTATCTCAAAATGGAACTTTCTCAAGTCCTCTGCTGGCAGATTTGATTCTGCCATGATCTGCTGGGCTTCCACTAATTTTTGGCTTGCTCTTATCGGATCTATCTCAACAAGTTTCCTTGCTTCCTTCAGTGCTATCTTCACTTTCAGTCTGCTCATCATCTTTTCTGCTAATTTGTATTCTCTTTGGGCAAGAAGCCTTTTTGCATTGTCTGCCATCTCTTTCAGTTCAGGATCTGTCTCTTTCTTTGGCTCTTGCACGAAAGGGTTCTTCTGCTTAATATGTTCTTTAAGCCTTGCTATCTCTTCATCTTTCTCCTGCAGTTTCTGCTCTAAGAATTTGATCTTGTCCAATCTTTCGATGTGTTTCTGCTTTAGCCGCCACTTTACCTCTTGGTAGGAATCCATTTGTCACCTCTATGGCAAATCCTAGATTTTTCACGTATTTAAATGTTTGGTAACAGAAACGTTTATATATGCAGTTTGTCATGGTACTAAAAAAGAAGGTGATTTCATGGCATCATTTGATGAACCCACAAGTATTTTCAGCTTGATCTTAGGCCTGATATTGATGGCTCTCGGTCTTATCCCGTTGTTGTTTTCATTTGGGGTTATCGGATTTTCTCTTCCAGGATTTCTTCATGGTATTGTCCAGGCTATAATGGCTTACATTGCTGCAGGCGTCGGCGTCTGGCTTTTGGTAGACGGATTCTTAGAAGATGATGCCTGGCGTTGGATCACTTGGTGTGTTGCGATTGTCGTATTGCTCCTTGCGATAATACCTATCCTTAATCAGTTCAGCATTATAGGGTTCGGTCTTGGATTCCTGACTTATCAGGTCTTCCAGATAATGTTTGTCGTGGAGGCTTTGCTGCTTATCCTCATGCCTTTCGTGAGGACTTGATTGTTTTTTGCTGTTTCTTTCTGTTTTTTTTGGTCATTCTATTATCTTATTCAAGCACGATCTCTGCTCCTGAAACCCTTCTTTTTTTTACGATTGCCATGTGGTACTCGTCGAGAAACTGGTTATTTTCAGACGAGAAAAAGCAAACCTTTTTATACCTCCTCCTCTATTGACGATTAAAACATTCACAAAACGAGGTGTGACGAATGGCAGAAGTATTAGTAAGATGCGGAGTTAAGAGAGAGCCAGGATATCTATATTACCTAAACAAAGAAGGTAATGTAGCTAGGGTTCCTATGGCAAGAGCTGGACAGAAGAGCTCAAAGAAAAAAGAAGTTCTGGTAAAGTGCGGAGTTAAGAGGCAGGACGGCTACCTATACTTCCTTGACAAAGGAGGAAATGTAGCTAGGACAAAAATGGCTCGCGGACGAAAAAAATCCGCGAAAAAGCCTGCTAAGAAAAAGGCTAAAAAGCCTGCTAAGAAAAAAGCAGGAAAGAAAAAGAGAAGGTAAGCCTTCTTTTTTTTCTCTTTAATTCTAAAATATTTTTCAGATAAGTTCTTGATCATAAAGAATAGAAATAAAAAGATAGAAGGATTTATTTTGCTAGTTCCGTCTCAATAACCTGCTGGAACACTTCGAATGGCTGCGCTCCTGAAACAAGCTGCCCGTTTATTATGAATCCTGGTGTTCCTTTTATCCCTGCTGCTGCTCCATCCCTTTGGTCTTTCTGTATCTCTGCTGTCATTGCTCCAGTATCCAAGCATTCATTGAACTTTTCCGTATCCAGCGCTAGGTCAGCTGCGTACTGCTTGAATGTGTCAACTCCTCCTGATACGCCTTCAACAAACAGCATGTTGTGCATCTCCCAGAACTTTCCCTGCTCTCCTGCGCATTCTGCTGCTTCAGCTGCCTTTTGTGCATTTGCATGGAACCCTAACGGGAAATCTCTAAAGACTAGCTTTACTTTGCCTGTGTCAATGTACTGTTCTCTTATCTTGCCCAGTGTCTGCTGGTAGAATCTTACGCAGAAAGGGCATTCAAAATCAGACCATTCAACTATTGTCACTTTTGCGTCTTCAGATCCTTCGACTGCATCATCATCCATAAGGGATTGCATGTCTAATTTATTATCTGCAGGCTGGTTGTCTGCTGGCTGAGCATCTGCTTGCTTCACGTCTGTTGTCGCTCCTCCAGTTATCCCAAATCCGCCTGTGAAGATGCTTATTACCAATAGTACTGCAAGTATGGCTGATATTATCTGCCAGAGCATAACTTTGTTTATGGCAGTATGCTCTTCCTTTGCTGGCTCGCTTGTTGACTCTTCATTTACTGGCTCATCCGGAATCTTCATCTCTTCTTCTATACTTATATCCTCTTCCTTTATAGGCTCTTCTTTCGTGGATTCTTCTGTTTCAGAAATAGGTTCTTCCTCTTCTTTTTTGGTGGTCTCTTCAGTATCATCCATATTACCACACCTCCAAGAATAGATGGTTGTCTAAGGGGTATATAAAAGTAGGTGTTGGAAATGCTTAAATATCCTGCTCTGATACCTTCAAGAATGGATATGGTAGATATTGTTGATGAGCATGATAATTTCGTTAGGATAGCTTCAAGATCCGAGATGAGGCAACACTTACTTCCTCATAGGGGCGTTTTCATCTTTGTCTTTAACTCTAAAGGAGAACTGTTCATCCATCAGAGGACTGCTGATAAGGATATTTATCCTTCGATGTGGGCTTTATGCGTAGGCGGTGGTGTTGATTCAGGAGAATCCTATGATGAGGCTGCTGTGCGCGAGACAAAAGAAGAGATTGGCGTTTCTCCTGATCTGAAGTTGCTGTTCAAGACAAGATACACATCTGATCTTGATGACGCTTTCTGCCAGATCTATTCATGCGTCCATGACGGCCCTTTCACTCTTCAGAAATCTGAGATCGTTCAAGGCGAGTTTGTACCTCTTGATAATCTCAATATTCTTTTCAAAGAGAGAGAATTCTGCCCTGATGATCTTGTTATGTGGGAAAAATATAAAGAGAATAGAAGATGAACCCGCTAGCTCATATCTTCATAAATTATTCTGTATTAAGTTTTATCATTCCTGATGCCAGGGCATATCTTGTTCCTATTGCATTGTTTGCGATAATCCTTGATATTGATCACATTCCGGGTTGCTTCAGGTTATCATTCCTGTCCAAAGAAGCAAAGAAGAAGCTTTCAGTTTATGATTATGTCAGTATGTTTAGGACTCCCATTCAGGAGCCTATTGGTATATTCATCCTGTCTTGTGCATTATTGTTGGTTTATTTTTTTGGTGTCCAAAGCATATTGCTATGGATAGCAGCTCTCTCATTTGTGCTGCACTGGCTTGCCGATTTCCTTACGGTCCATACAAGGCCTTTAAGCCCTTTCAGCACTAGGATAGTATCTTTGTTTTTTCACGGCAAGAAGCAGAGGATCATCAGCGAGTCTGTTATAACTTTCCTGTCAGGCGTGGTATTTGTTATATATTACTTCTTCATATAGAATTTCCTTTCCTTTTCAGGAAACTTCTCTATCGCATACCTTAGCATTGTCCTTGGCATCTTTTTGTAGTGCTTATTCAGAAACTCAACTTCCAACTTCTTATCCTTGTTGCCGATCTCTCTTAGCATCCAGCCTACTGCTTTGTGCATCAGATCATGCTTATCGTGTAGAAGCATCTCCGCCAACTTAAGAGAATCTTCATATTCCTTATTGTTGATAAGAGTAAATGATGCAAGCACTGCTATCCTTTTCTCCCATATATTTTTCGACTTTGCCAGCTTATATAGTATCTTCCTGTCATTATCCAATAGATGTGCTCCTAAAAGCCTTGGTGCTGAGAGATCTACAAGATCCCAATTATTCACATGCTTTGTATTAGAGAGATAAAAATCGATTATCTTCTTTTTCATCAACACATCTGCTTTTGGAAATTTCTCGACTAATATCATAAGTCCTGTCAGCCTGTGTTCGTGTATCTTGCTCGTAATCAGTTGCTTTACTTCTTCAAGCTCTGCATCCTTATACTTCCGGGCAACCTTCCTTTGTTCAGGAACAGTTATTCCCAAGAACTTATCTCCTTCGCCGTATTCTCCTCTTCCTGTCTTGAAGTATCTTGCTAATAATTTGGCTTTCTCAGGGTTGGCAAGCTTGTCCAGCTCTTCCTTTATCTTCATATATGCAAACAAAAATAAGAAGTATTAAAATGTTATCAAAAAAATTTATTCGACGTGTTCTGTCCCGTTGACGCCTCTTGGCATAGGCCTTCTTATCGTTATAGGAAGGACTCCTGCTTCAAGCTCGAGCTTTGCTATCTCTACTGGATTGTATTTCAGCTTTTCAAGCTCTTCAGGCTTCAGCTTCACCATTATCGGTGCTCCCTGTGCTATCTGCAGTGCTCTGCTGCCAAGCATTCTTGCCCTTTCGTATTTTGTAAGGTGTTTTTGTTCTGATACTTCAGCTTTCATTTTGCCCTCACAGTTTTTTTCTTAGCTCGACCGCGTTCTTCAGTGCGATCTCTACCATCTGGCCTATCTCTTCTGTGCTTAGAGGTTCTTCTCCTCCTTTTTGGAGCGCTACTACCTTGCCTTCTGCAGTTGATGCTACTGTAAGCCTTGCGTCGTATACTGCTTGTTCTTCAAGTGTTGGATCGACTATGAAATGGTCTCCTATCTTGAATACAGTGATCTCTACAGGCTCTTTTGTCAGCGGAACGTTCTCTTCAGTGTGCTCTTTGTAGTTTAAGGTTTCGCCGTCGTACACAGGAAATTTTGCGTCCTTTAGCGCTGCGATAGCTGCCAGGCTTGCTGCATCAAATAGGTTTCCTGCATCGTTTATTGGTATGATGTCAACTGCTACAAACCATACTTTCTCTGCTTTTGTGATGCACAATTTTTTTGTGTCTAAGGCGTGGCTTTCTCTTATTCCTCTGTCTACGACTCTTGCAAGCTCGATAGAATCTGCTGATGGAGGCCCTCCTTCAAATGCAGGGTTTGATAATGGCAATAGTTCTACATTTACCATTATTCCTCCGTCTTCTGGTGTGTCAGGATATGGTTTTTCAATTCCCATCTTTACTCCTGCTAACACTACTGTGTCTCCTATCTTGACTTGGGCTGATCCTTCTGCGGACTTGCTTATTCCGTACGTAACTTCAACATCTCTGTATTCATCTTTTTTTCTTCCGTCAAGCCTTAGCCCGTTTTCTAGGTAGCTTATTACATGCTTTTTTGTTGTCATTGTGATTCACCTGTCTGGAACCTTTCTTTCAGTGCGTTTCTCTGCACCTCGTTGATCTGTACTATCGCCTTCTTTGCCATCTCTATCGCTTTCAGGAGGTCTTCTTTCTCTATTCCGCCGTCCATCTGCAATAATGATACTTTTCCTGAGTTTGGAAGTATCGCAACTGGGATGTCTGCTACTTCTGCTTCGTATGCCTCTTCTGCATAGTTTAGGTCTACCAGCACTTTGTCGTCTACTTTTCCTACTGCGACTGCAGCTACAAGGTCTTTCATAGGTATTCCTGCATCTGCTAATGCCATAGCTGCTGCTGTTATTCCTGCGCATCTTGATCCTGCGTCTGTCTGCGGGAATTCTATGTATACATCAACTCCTGCATTTGGGAAGTCTTTTAGGTCTATGACAGGCCTTAATGCTTTTTCTGTCACAAGCGATATCTCTTTTGATCTCCTGTTTGTTCCAGGTCTTACCCTTTCGCCGAATCCTGAGAATGGCATCATGTTGTAAAAGCATCGAAGCAGCCCTTTCTTTGGGTCTTGCAGCATCCTTGGGTATAAATGTCTAGGTCCTTGTACTGCTGCGTATGCCATTGTGTTTCCTATCTTGAAGTATGCTGATCCTGATGCTGTTGGAATTACTCCTACTTTCGCTTCCATAGGCCTTAGTTCTTCAAAGCCTCTTCCGTCTAATCTTTTGTCGTATCCCATTTTATGCACCTTCTCCGTTTTTTGTCGCTGCTTCTATTGGCTTTCCTGTCTTTTCTTCTAGGAACTTTTTGATCTGGTCAGTCAGCCCTTGTATGTGCGCTTCTGCCTGTATCTTGTTGATCGTCTCTATCACCAATAGCTCATCTTTTGGCTCTCCCTGTATCCATACCAATCCGTTTTGGCCTACTGTCACTTTGCAGTTGGTTGCATTTTTTATCATGCTTACCATGCTTCCTGCTTTTCCGATTATTCTCGGAACTTTGTATGGATTTACTTTGATTATCCTTCCGCCTTTAAGTTTCCTTAATCCTGGGCCTTTCATGCTCAGGTCGATCAGCTTCTGGCTTGTGACGTTTGTTATTGTAGCAAGCACATACTCGTCGATGTCAAAGTATACTCTGAGGTCTGCTCCTTTTGGGACAAAGTCTGATGTTGCGTCCTTTAGCCCTAGCATCGCTTGGTATGGTCAGTTGATGTCGAATCTCCATCCTGACATCAGTATCTCTGTTACTTTTCCTATTACGTTGTCTCCTCTTTTTGGGGAGTATGTTCCGCTTAGCGGGATCAGCCTTATGACTTTTCCGTCTATATTGACTAATCCTACCTTATTTGCGTATATCTTGTCTCCTTCTCTGTATGTTCCGTAGCTTGGAAGGTATTCTAATCCTTCAGCTAGGGTTTCTCCAGGAACTACTACTGTCCTGTCTTCTACTTTTAATGTACTCATTCTATTTCACCTTTTGCGTTTCCTTTAGTAGCCTTTCAATCTCTTGTTTGTTTACTTTTGTGAATTTCTTGTCTGCTGTCTTTATGTATGCAGCATCTACTCTTTCTGCGTTGAATTCCTTGTCAAGCACTTTTTTCAGCGCTCTCAGGCATAATTTCATGCCTTCCTCGATAGTAAGGCTTTCTTTGTACTCTTTGTGCAGTACTTCTATCATCTCTGTCTCGCCTTCTCCTATTACAGATGCTTTGTACCTGAAGTATATGCCGGTAGGGTCTGTCTGGTATAGTGTTGGTCCTTTCTCGTCTATTCCTCCTATAAGGAGCGATACTCCGAACGGCCTTAATCCTCCTGATTGTGTGCATATCTGCTTTAGTGCTGTTATCTCTCTTACTATTGTGAGCGTATCGATCTGGTTGTCGTACGTAACTCTATGCTGCTGTGCTTTCAGCTGTGCGTGCTCTACTAATACTCTTGCGTCTGATAATATTCCTGATGCTGTGCATCCTATGTTTTCGTCTATCTGGTAGATCTTCTCTATGGCATCTGCTACTATCAGCTTATCTACTATCCTTTTGTCTGTTATGAAAAGTACGCCGTCTGAGCATACCATCCCTACGCTTGTGCTTCCTTGCTTTACTGTCTTCTTTGCATATTCAACCTGCAATAGTCTTCCGTCTGGGGAAAACATCGTTATTGCTCTGTCATATCCCATCAGTTGGTGTGGCATTGGTTGCATTCAAATCACCTTTTTGTTTTACTCTTTTAACATGATTAGTTTCTTGCTTTTCTTAGTATTCCGCTTACTTTTGTGCTTCGTACTATGACGTCGTTGTTCTTGATGTGGTCTATCATCGTGAATACTCCTTTCATATGGTCAACATATTTGTGGCTAACCTTTACGATTCCTTTATTGTTGCTGTACTGGTCTTCCATCATCCTTATTCCTGCTTTTGAGCAGCCTAGTTCTCCTAAGAAGCTGTGTGATACCTCAAGCATTGATCTCTCTACATCTTCATAATTGAGCTGGTTTTCGCTTAATATCTCAAATGCGATGTATCTTTTCTTTTCTCTCAATGACGGTAATACCGGTTTTAATCTCATTATGTATATCCTCTAAGAAGAGATTAATTTTGTTTCTCCTTCTCTCTGGCGAGAATAAGTCGCAGGGGTTTTATAAAGGTTACTATTCTGACCTATATTATATGCACTTCTCAACAGAAAGTATTAAATAATACTTAGTATATACTAAGTATTCTATGGAAGCGATTAGCCTTAAGCTGGATGGAAATATGTTGCGTAACATTGATCAAGCTCTAAACAGGCATAATTACAGTACTCGTACTGAACTTATCAGAGATGCGATAAGGGACAAGCTTGAGGAATTAAACAGAGATATTTTGATTGCTGAGTTTATGAAGTACAAAGGGAAATCCAAGATAAAGACAACCCGTGAAGAGAATAGGTTAGATGCAGAAAAGGCTCTGCTTGAGATAGCAAAAGAAAGAGGTTGGGAAATTTAGATCTCTTCAGGTTTCTTCACTTCTGCAATATCCTTCATCTTCTGCAGATGATTATCTTGTGATATCAGGATTGCATCATTGTTTGCAGCCAATATTGCATGCAACGCATCGCTTGTAGGGATATTTCTTTCTGATGCCAGGATTTTTGCTTTTTCATATTCTTCTTGAGTCATCTCAACTTTTTTCAATATATTTGAGGCATATAGTAAGTTAAACATCTGCGTGATCTCTTCTTCCCCATATTCATTTTTCAGTTCTCTTATGATAAGATCAGAAAAATATAGTGTTTCTTTCTTATGTATTATTCTCCTTATCAGCTTCCCTGCATATTCTCCTAGGGGCCTTCCTCTTACACCATATCTGTTCTCGTAGAAATCTCTCCAGATGCATGTATCAAAGTAATACTTCTTCATGTAGTCTCAGAATGATGAGAATTTTATATTGATTAAGGACAAGATTCCGGAAATATTTTGATATTATCTAAATAATTAACCTATAAATACTTGTGTGTCATTCCCTGTTTCATGGAATATGACGAATCCAGGATTGAAGAGATATATCAGGCTAATCTGCGTAGCGGTCTTGGCATGCTTTCAACTTTGCAGGTATCTCAGGGGAGAAAGCCTGCTGTCACTGGCTTGTCTGGCTGGATCTATGAGCAGACGATAAGGTTCTGTCTTGCTGATGAATTGCATCTGTTGGGGCATGATCCTGTCATGCTTGATCAGGTAAAGTTAAATGGGAGGGCAAAGCTTGATCTGGTTGTATCAAAAGCTGCTATTGAGATAAAAGCTCTTGGTTCTTATGGTCCAAATGGAGATGAAAAATATAGTAGGTATAAGGAATTGGTGGGGTCAAGGGGTTTGGTGTACTTATATCTTACAAGGTGTGAGACTCATAAACCTTATCGTATTAACACTATTTCTATATTTGGAGAGGGAAATGCTTTCTTTTTAGACGATTCTGGTGATTGGAATAGGTTTGTAAGAAGGGTTGAAGATTGTCTATGATCTTATCATTTCAAAGCCCAAGCCATTTATCAATGTCATCCGCAATCTTCTTCAGGTCGTCAAGGTTGCGCTGGACATCCTTTCTAAGCTCCTCGATAAGTGCTGCCAGGCTGTCTACTCTTAAGAGATATCTGTTACCCTCATATACTATTATGCCTGCCTGCAGTAGTTTATTGAGGTGGTGCACTACTGTTCCTCTTGTCAAGCTTAATTTCTCTGCCAGCTCGTCTGAAGAATAGGGCTTTCCTTTCTTGATTCCTTTCAAAAGCTCGATAAATACTCTATACATGCTTCTATCTTTGTCTCTTAAGTTGAACAACCCCAAGCTTCTTCCAAGGTATTGGAGTTCATCATTGATGTCTCCTTTAGAAGGCTTTCTGGAAGAGATTATCGTAATTTTTGTGTATGTTGTTCTCATTTATCATATCCTAGCTTATTTTATTTATAAACCTTTCGCGTTAGATTTAAATAATAGTTGTTTAATTCAATCAAATAGAGTTTACTTTAAGTCAACAAGGAACAATAATTATTTAAATAAAAACAGATAAGTGATTGCTAATGGGTGAAGATAAGTCTAAGAAGGATGGCAAGAACGATTCTGAAGAAAAGGATGCAGAATCAGTTAAATCTGAAGATTCTAAGCCTTCCATAGATCCAAAAGATGCGAAGATAGCTGACCTTACTGATACTCTTAAGCATGTCCAGGCTGATTTTGAAAATTACAAGAAGCGTGTAGATCGAGACAAGGCTGACTTCATAAAGAACTCATGCAGGGATTTCATATTGAAGTTTCTTCCTCTTATTGATAATCTTGAGCTCGCGCTGAAAAACACTTCTCACAAAGATGAGTTTGTAAAAGGCGTTGAGATGATTTATGCCCAATTTCTCCAGAATCTTCAGGAGTTGGGCGTAGAGCCGATTGATTCTCTCAACAAGAAATTTGATCCAAGGCTTCACGAAGCTTTATTAATTGAGGAATCTGATAAGGTTGACATTGTCTTAGAAGAGCTTCAGAAAGGTTATACCCTTAACGGCTCTGTACTGAGGCATGCTAAGGTTAAGATCGGAAAGGCGGGTAAAAGATGAAAGAAGAATTCCCTACTCTGTTGATAACAAAGCATACACCTCTTAAGGATATAAAAAAATTAACTAAAGATAAAT
>CAZGIN010000024.1:0-12239 GCA_964526585.1 uncultured Methanosarcinales archaeon | reverse complement strand
CCTGATTACTACATAAAAGGCCCTGACTTCATCACAAAAAACACTCCAGGCATAAATGCAGAAAGGGAAGCGATAAGATCTATAGCCGGAGAAATGAAATACACGAACGATCCGAAGCTCAGCACAACAGAGATAATCAAGTACATCAAGGAAGAGCTTGACAACACAAAAGTTCTCGTCGGCATAGACAGAGACGGGACAATCATAGAACACGTTGAATTCCTGGGAAAAGAAGGAAACTGGAAGGAGCAGGTAAAGATAAGAAAAACAACAACAGACCTATTGCATTACCTTCAGACAAAATTCTCCCCGACAATGATAGTGGTATCGAACCAGACAGGTGTTGCGAGAAAACTTTTCGATTGCAAAAGAGTTGAAGAGATAAACAGCATCGTAAATGAAGAACTTATGAACCTAGGCATAAAGATACATAACTGGCAGTACTGCCCGGATGCTGACAAGGAATATGCTGAAAAGCAGGACTTTGAGTTTGATCCTAAACATGTGAAAGACAAGACAAAAAGAAAGCCAAGCAAAGAGATGCTTATCGACGGCCTCAAAGAGCTTGGAAAAGCTATAACAGATTATGATGCTGTTGTGATCATCGGAGACAGGCAAGAAGACCGGGAATTGGCAGAATCGCTAGGAGCCATATTCATAGATGTCAACAAAGGAAGATATGAAGACTGGATAAAGCGTATAGAAGAAAAGTTGTAACTCTTAGGATCAATCATTTATCGTTTTCTCTCAGAAAAGTAGCCAGGAAATGCCCGAATATCGAATGGATATCCTCACTCACTTCATATGACTGCTTATTGAGATGAGCAGAATAATCGCTTACCTCTTTCAGCTTGCCGCCGCTGAATCCGGTAACGCCTATGACGATCATGCCAATCTGCTTTGCGTATCTTGCAGCCTCGATCACGTTAGGACTGTTGCCTGACGAAGAGATCAGGATTAATATATCACCTTCTTCAGCAAGATTTATCAGCTGCTGCTTGAAAACAGACGTATAATGCTCATCATTGGAGATAGCGGTCATATAACCTATGTTGCTTGAAAGGCATATCGCCTTGTACCTGTTGAAGTTTTCAGACCAATCCTTATTAGCCCCTTTAGAAAAATCACATACATAGTGGGAAGCTATCGAAGCGCTGCCGCCGTTTCCTGCGACAAATATCTTCTGCTTATTCTTGGTAGAGTCCTTCAATATCCTCATAATATTATCATCAAACTCAAAAGTATCAAGCGCTTCCTTTATCTCCTGCTTGTATCTTTCCCAGTTCATCTTAACTCCTCTATAAAACTGATAAGGGCATCTTTAGTGACGCTTTCTTTGTTGCCCATTATGTTGACTGCTATGGCGCCGACACAGTTGGCTATGAAAGTGATGATTTCAGGATCAGCATCAAGCCTGCTCATCAATGAAGTTATCGCAAATACAGCATCTCCTGCACCGACAACATCCTTGATCTTGTCAGTAAGGCTTGGAGCAGAGAAAACCCCTTTCTTTGTTATCAGCATGCATCCTGACGATCCCATAGTAAGAAGCACATTGGAAAAGTTCGTGTTAGACTTTAAGCTTTCGATCAGGCTGTCAAAGCTTCCGAACCTATTTGACATGGCAAGCCTCAACTCCTGCTCATTTGAAGTCATATAATCTGACCTGCTGTATTTTGTTATGTAATTGAAGCCCATATTAGAGCTGTTAGTCTGTACGTTAGTGGCGAGGAACTTAGCCTTGTCTTCTATAATTCTTGCGATCTTATCATTTATAAAGCCGTGTCCAAAATCTCCGACGACGACAATATCATATTTAGGTATCTCTGATTCCAGGAATTTCAGGATGTCCTCCTCAAGCTGCAAAGGTATAGGCTTATCATTTATGTACTCAACCTTGAACAGCTTTCCGTTCCTTACATTATCTATGAACCTCTGCTTGATAGTCGTAGGAGAATCAGGCTTCACAAAAAAGACATTCTTGATCTTTGAATCTGTATTCTTCCGAAGGAAGCCTTCACAAGTATTCCAGTCTCCAAGCAATGTAACAAGAGTTATGTTGTCAGCAAAGCCAGCAATATGATTTGCTATTGCCTGCACGCCGCCTGCATATTTCTCGCTTCTTAGATAATCCAGCGAAAGGATAGGATCCTTTATAGCCCTGCCTTTAGGATAAGTGAAGATATATTCATCGATGATAGTATCCCCTATAATCAAGACCTTGAGGCTTTTTGCCTTTTCCAAAATCCCCTTCACGCTCTCTTGCGGGAACTTTTCCTTTAGCTTAGCTGCAAATTCCATCTTAAATAAAATTGACATGCATAGGTTTCTTATCGGGCTCTGACAAATTTGCTGCGTCTGCACCAGGCTTCTTGATGTTCCACAAGAACTCATTTACCTTATGCTGCAGGCATAAAGACCCGCAGTCAGTCTGAGGGTTAAAATGCTCAGACCTCAGGAGATCCATAACCTCCCAATACCTATCGCTCTGCCAAATCTCCTTGAATGACTTGTCCATTATGTTTCCTATATGGAACTTCTTATACTTATCATTGAAAAGCATGCCGCACGGAGCGACTAGGCCTGAACCTGACATCTGAAGTATGAAAGGAGGGCCAAAACATTTTGTGTAGTTCCTCTTTCCGCCGCTCATGATCTTAGACCACTTAGCTTTGACAAGATATGTGTTATCTGACAAAGCTTCTGCCTCTTCCAGCAATCCTCTCAACTTCTCATATCCTGAATAATCCACTCCAAGAGAACCATCTTCATCATCACTGCAATGCTTTATGACAAAATAATCTACGCCAAGCTCTTTTCCAAGCTTAGCCAAAGGCATGATCTGGTCTGCAAACTGGGGCATAAGCACCATCTGCAATCCGATAGTGACGTTCAAGCCTTTTCTTTTCTTTATCTCAACGCTTTTCCTTATGGTTTCACATACCTTGTGATAGCATTTCACTGAACAGCCATGGATCTCAGCATACCTGTCAGGCTCGCCTGCAGAAATATTAAACCTTAAGTATGTAAGAACAGGAAGGATCTCCTCAAGCTTATCATCCCTAAGGAGATAGCCGTTGGTTCCCAAAGCCACATCAAGGCCCTGCTGCTTTCCGTACAAGATAGCATCATACAGGTGAGGAGAACATGTGCTCTCTCCATCGCTCACAAAACTTACTGCCTTGACGCCGATCTCAGCAGCATCCTTAAGAAACCTAAAAATAACCTCTTTAGAAAGGTTGCGCGTATCAACCTGCTCCTGAAGAAGGCCATAGCAATATACGCAGCGGTAAGAGCAATTTCTCGTAAGGGCGCAATCTATAGTAATAGGCGCTATCCTTTCGCCTCTAAGCCAAGCTTTGAGCCTATCCTGATGGTGGAGCATCTTATGCCCATCCAAAACAAGATTATGGTCTTTTTCTAAGCCATCCTTATCCTGCACAATATGGCTGCAGGCATCACATTCTGAACAATTTCCCATCTTCTCCAACCTCGATAATATAGGCTCGATTAATCGGGCAATATTTAAATATGTTTGCAATTTCCTGAGGATTATCCTGTGAGTTATAGAGGAGATTATATTGACGAGAAAAGCGATAGTAACTGGCGGAGCTGGGTTCATAGGAAGCCATATGGTGGAGCTGCTCCTAAAGAAAGGATTTCATGTGATAGCAGTAGATGATTTTTCGAATGGACAGGTTGAAAATACTGAACTCTTCAGCGCGGATCCAGGCTACAAGTTCCTGAAGATCGACCTATCAAAAGAGTTTGACGATTCGATATTCAAGGATACGGATTATGTGTTTCATATGGCTGCATTGGCTGATATAGTCCCTTCAATAGAACATCCTTTAAGGTATCATGAAGCGAATGTGACAGGCACATTAAGGGTGTTGGAAGCATGCAGAAAATACGGGATAAAGAAGCTGGTGTACAGCGCATCATCATCCTGCTACGGAATACCTGATAAATATCCAACAGACGAGAAAGCTGAGATAAGGCCGATGTATCCATATGCGTTCACAAAATACATAGCTGAAGAATATGTGATGTTCTGGGCGAAGCTGTACAAGCTTCCCGTAGTGTCGCTAAGATACTTCAATGTATACGGGACAAGGGCAAGGACAAACAATACATATGGGGCAGTCTTCAAGGTATTCTTGTCGCAAAAGCTCCATGGAAAGCCGCTCACTATAGTGGGTGATGGAGAGCAGACAAGGGATTTTACTTTTGTATCTGACATAGCCGAAGCGAACCTGATTGCAGCAGAATCTGACGTTGCAGGCGAGATAATAAACATAGGAACAGGAAAGCCACAATCAGTAAATCACCTTGCAGGATTGATAGGAGGGCCAACTGAAGAGATACCAAAACGGCCTGGAGAGCCTGATTCCACTCACGCTGACATAATAAAAGCGAAAAAACTTCTTGGATGGGAGCCGAAAGTAAGCTTTGAAGAGGGAGTGAAGATAATGCTCGACAACATCGACTATTGGAAAGATGCTCCGTTGTGGGACAAGGAAAGCATAAAGAAAGCAACAGAGAAATGGTTTGAGTATCTTTCTGAAGATGAGCAATGATCACAGTATGATGATCCAGCAGCTGCGCTAAACTAATGCTTTTTTTATGACCTTGTAGATCACAGTTCCTGTATCGCTGTTATTGTAGACTACCTTGAAATCACTTTTATCTTCAAGAAGAGCAGCGATAGAATCAGGGAAGGTTATGTCCTTAGGCCTGAAATGATCGTTCCTGAAAACATAATCTGACTTATACATTATCGCAGGATCAAACTTGTAGCTGTAATCCGCGGCAGGGATAGAATACCTATCAAGGATATATGTGAACTCCTGCACATTGCTTGCATAGATCACTGAATCACTTTCAGTATTGCGGCGCATCCATTCAAAATCATCCTCATATGCTTTCCACGCGTCAGCGCTGACCTTGATGACGACAAGCACGCTTCCTGTAAACACTATCATCAGGATGATCATGCACGCAGCAAACAGATTGCCTAGCTTTTTGAGCTTCTTCTGCAGCTTCACGATCCCTATAGCCCATATAACACCTATGATAAAAATAGTCGAAAGAAGGTATCTGAAGCTGAAGCTCTGGTTTACAATCAGCTGAACAGCATTGCTTATTATTATAGGAACAGCATACCATAAGCTGAAGTGCGCAAACTCCTTCTTCACAAAGAACAGCCCGTAAACAAAAGGCGAGATATACATCAAAGTAGCAAGTATCCATGCAGCTATCAACAAGCCGAGAAAAGGAAAGTTAAGCATATGAAAATTCTGGAGATTCCCTGCAGGAAGCCCAAATATCTCAAAATAAGCTCCTGTATACTGCGAGACAAGGAAAAGGTTCTTGAAAGTTGTAGGGTGCACCATCTCAGGATAGCTGTCAGGGAACAAAGGATTCAACATAGGCCATACCGGATTCCCCAAAGACATGTAGTTGTGCACCAGCCAAGGAGAAAACATGAGCACAGATATGCATATCAGCAATGCACTCTTCTGCACAAACATCCTAAAGCTGCCCTTATTGTTCTTATACATGAGATAGAGTATAACAGGGAATATGAAATATGCCCTTTGGTTGGTATAGAGCAGCAGCCCTGAAAATATGCTGGTTAGCCAAAACTTATCTTTGAGCGCAAAGAACACGCAAAGAAGCGAAACAGCAAAGAAAACAGTATCCATGTACGCTCCAGAATTATAATACAGATTGATAGGGATGAGAGCTACAAAGAGAACTGCAAAAAACGAGACTTTTGAATTATAATAAGCCCTTGCGATCTTAAACGTCATCACCAAAATGACCACTGAAACAAGAGGAGAGACCATCTTCATAGCTATCATACCTGCATTCTCGCTTATCACAGAGAATATCCTGAATGCAAGAGCGCACAGCATATGCAGCAAAGGCGGCTTCTCGAAAACTTCTCTTCCAAGATATTCTAACACCGGAAATGTTCCTGTCCTTGCTATAAATCTCGAGATGCCGAGATAATAAGATCCATCGCTGCTCGGATAGAGGAACATGCTGTACACAACCCTCAATACAAATCCCAATATTATGACTATGACAGAAAGTTTAGCAAACCTATCCAGCTTCTGGAATCTCTTCATCAGATCACTTAGAAATCTTTGCATAGCCTGAGGAATCAATCAATGTATTAAAGCTTTTCTATCGTCTATTTCAGATCACTTGGGCGATGATCATGCCATCGGCCTGATGCACAACATTATAACTTTTGGTGGACATAAGCGAATTCACAAACTCCTGTGTCGTATTCTCCCCATAAGTATTGAAAAGGTTGTAATCAAGGACAATATACTCATATCCGTTCTGCTTGAGGAAACTGTAAATATTTCCGGTGCTCTGGTTGATTATGCCTTTCCTAAAATCCCTGATCTGAGGGCACCAATCACAAGTGTACATGTCCAAACCAGTTATCTGTGGATCCTCTGAGAAAGAGAACACAGCAGAATCTTTCGGAAGATTAGACAGCCATATCAAGCCTTCACCCTGCAATGCCTGCTGAGGGTTCAAACCAGAAGAGAACCAATAAGCCGTATTCACGTTATATTTCTGTATACCTGATGTGAACAAAAGGCCTATCACAAGAATGGCGAAAAGCAAAACTTTGCCTATGCCTATCTTCTTTGAGTAAGATGACAATATCCAAGCACCTTCTGATGCGAGCAAGGATGCGGGGATTGCTAGCAGCATCCAAAACCTAAAAGCGAACAAGCCAACAGGAAGCCTTGCTCCATTGACGCCTAAGAAAGTATACACAAACAAGGCCAAGGTAATAATCGCCCACTTCTCTTCTTTGATGTATCTCCTGAAAAGAAGGATCATGCCGACAACAGCAACAGCAACAAGTATAGTGATAAATACCCCCCATCCTATAGGGTTGTTTATCATATTCTGCGACTTTGCGATGAAGAAATCCTCAAACGTATAAGGCCTTGTAGCGCTTCCGCTCAAAGGGTCAAAAATATTCCTGATGAAATCAAGAGGCCCCTGCACTACGGTGCTCACGACATTGCCAGAAGCATCCCTTGCCTTCGCTCCTCCTGTCAGGGAAGCGATAGCTGAGATGCCTCCCCAACGCAAGGCTGCATGGCCCCACCATAGAAGAGATAATAATAATCCAAAGAACCCTGAAAGAGTTTCGTAAAGCAGGAATCTTTTCTCGACAAGCATCTTTATACCGAGGAATATCAGGAGGAAGAAACCAAATTTAACAGCCTGCGTAGGGGTGGCCATCAAGACTGCAGCAACAAGAACCGATGAAGGCAATACCCATCTCTTGTCTTTTGAGATCATAAGCATGGAATAGAATACAGGGAAATATAATGTCGGCACTAAGCTATGCGACCAGATAAAATGGCTAAGATAACTTGGTATCACTGTCAGGACAAACGCAGCGAACAATGCCTTGTTCCTGTCTCCTATGAACAGGTTAGCGAAGAAATAAAAGAAGATTATGCCAAGAGATATGATCAGTGCATTGAAGAACTTAAGGGTCCAGTTGACAGAATCATTAGTCTGCAGCATAACCCCCATGATTATATCATAGCTTGGAGGGTAAGGATCAACATAACCAAAGACCTTCTCTCCTGGTATGGGCGTAAAAGCGGTCTTTTCGATAGAGATATATTTTGCGCCTATCGCATGAAACCAAGGATCGTCGTCCTCTAACCAAGGATATTTGAATGCTCCTTCTGCATACATAAAAAGAGAGAAGATAAAGAATCCCAAGACCACAAATATTGCAAGATTAGACTTCGTAAGCTTAAAGCGGAAACTCAGCTTAGAATAATTCTTTGAGAACCAATATGCAGGATAAGCAGCGGCGATAAGCAGGAAGACCCACCATGACAAAGGAATATGAAGAAGGTTAAGGATTATGCTGAGAAGTATAAAAGATCCAAGCCCAATGCCAAGGCGCATGAGATTCCTCTCAAGGAAATTGTCTGCATTCTTCAAAAAAGAACTGGAGGTAAATCCCAGCCCCCACATCACTACAAAAAAATAAATTATGCTTATTATACTCATGTATTACAGCAAAGGACAGATGTTTTTAAAGCTTTCCTCAATCATGATTCATTGGGAGAGAACTTATAGATCTCTATGCCCTTAAGATCAGACTCCTCTTCTATGATATGGGATTCCTGAAACTTACTTAAGAAGAGGTTGTTTGATTTCCTGCAGTGCGATTTAACATACCAAAAATTCTGCCCTGCAATATCGGGATATATCGAACCAAAAAATTCAAGGTTGGCAGCTTCGTCGGAATACACAGGCATGCCGATCACCTCATTATCACCATCGAAATAATATCTGAAGACCATCAGGTTGAAATCGACACACAACAAGACAGGATAATCATCTCCTGAAGAATAGATCTTGTCTGCTGCAGCTTTCCATTCTTCTTTACGTGTATGCGAATAATATGAATACAAAGAAAATACGCTTGAGATGATGATCAGGCCAAGCAAAATAGCCCTGATTCTTTTGTAATGGACCAAACCAATACATCTTGCAACAAGGATGATCGCGAAAGGGAAAAGAAAGAAGGAAAACTTAGTGATATGGATCGGGCTTATCAAGTAAGGGAAAAGGAAAAATCCCATCAGGATATAGGCTGCAGGTGTCAGGATCAAGATGGCCTGATGGATCTTGATATGTGAGATCTTCACAAACTTTTC
This sequence comes from uncultured Methanosarcinales archaeon, assembly GCA_964526585.1. Taxonomy (GTDB): domain Archaea; phylum Nanobdellota; class Nanobdellia; order Woesearchaeales; family CAZGIN01; genus CAZGIN01. The sequence goes on along the minus strand of CAZGIN010000024.1, from coordinate 3,510 downwards.
ATAGATCTTTTCTCTGAGCATGACTACTGCAAATATCACTATGATGAACAGTATCACAGGAATGGACATAAGCAGCACGCCAAGGTTTCCTAGGAATACCGGAAGCCCAAATTCTCCTATCAATGTAGATCTCCATGCAACAGTCCAATAAGCCATCTGGCGTATAAAAAAAGGCAGCCAAGGCAGGAAAAGCGCAAATACTATCGCCTGCGAACCTATCCATCTCTTAAGAAGATGCCTGTCAAAGAAACAAGCGAACACTATAAGATTCTGGATCAACAGCACATAAGCCCCAAAATAATGAGTATAAAGCAGCAGAGCGCTGGAGATTATGTATAATACAAATCTCAATATGCTGTGCTTCTTCAGCATCAGCGTGAAATAATAGAAAGAGGCGAGCACCAGGAATGCGAACAAGGAATATGTCCTGGCTTCCTGAGAATATTCTACTCCCAGCATAGAGATGGAGAAAAGAAGGGAAGCTATTATGCCTGTCTTTTTATCAAACCAGGCTCTTGCAAGGAAAAACACCAGCACCACAGAAAGAACGCCGAAGATAAGAGAGGGCATCCTCAGGGAAAATTCTGAAATTCCAAACATCATTATCCAATAATGCATAAACAAGAAATATCCCGGCGGGTTGATCTCATACTCATACAATGTGCTGAATATAAGCGGAACATCCTTCTGCGCTGTGATGAGCGTAGCGCCTTCATCAAGCCATAAGTTTACTTTTGACAGGCTGTGCAGCCTGAGAGATGCAGCTATCAATATGATCAGGATAAACAAGATCATAAGATATCTTGGTCTGGATTTAGGAGATGCTGCATTCATTTTTATATCTCTATAATATTAGAAACTTATTTAAATAGTTTATTCTTAATCACTTAAATGAAAATAGTAGTATCTATCCCGGCTTATAACGAGGAAAAAACGCTTGGAGCAGTGCTTGACAGCATACATAAAGAGCTCAAGCACAAGAGGTATAACTATAAAGTCCTTGTTGTTGATGACGGTTCGACAGACAGCACAGCAGAAATAGCAAAACAGCACGGAGCCACAGTAGTATCCCATGCGAAAAACCGCGGTCTTGCAGAAGCGTTCAGGACGGAGATGAAGAAATGCATAGAGATGGGCGCTGACATAATAGTGCATACCGACGCAGACGGGCAATATCTTGCAAGCGAGATCCCAAGCCTGGTGGAGAAAGTGATAGGGGGATATGACCTTGTATTGGGATCAAGGTTCAAGGGAAAGATAGAATCTATGCCATTCATCAAGAGGATGGGAAACAAAGCTTTCTCAAGAGTACTTTCCAACATAACTAAGACAAAGATATCAGACGGCCAGACAGGATTTAGAGCATTCACAAGAGAATTTGCAGAGAAAGTCCAGATCACGTCATTCCATACTTACACCCAAGAGCAGGTGCTCAGGGCGGTGAAGGAAAACTATAGGATTACTGAGGTTCCGATACATTTCGTGAAGAGGGGAGGCGGTACAAAATCAAGGCTGATGAGCGGCCCGTTCGATTACGCCCTTAAAGCCTGGATAAACATATTAAGGGTATACCGTGATTATGAGCCGCTGAGATTCTTCGGGTATCTGGGAGGATTCCTACTGCTCGCAGGAATAATGCTTGGAGCATACATCTTCTATCTGATCATGACTACAGGATCCGCAGGAGGCATACCAAGAGTGATCTTGTCCGCACTTCTTGTGCTGACAGGGATACAGATTATAATCTTCGGATTCCTGGCAGACATGTTCAGAAAATGAAAGCAAAACTGTCTTCTCTCTTGAAAATAGCAGTCGGACTGGCTATACTGTTCATGCTGATATACGGAGTAGGCATAACCAAACTAGTAAATGAGATAAGGAACATGGATTATTGGCTTCTCATACCTGCTTCAATAATATACTTTGCAGGATTATACTTTGGTGCGCTTAAGATATACGCCTTAGTAAGCCCTATACACAAAAAGATCAACATGAAAAAGATCTTCCATATCTTTATCAACACATGGGCATTGGGCATGATAACTCCCGGCAAAGTGGGAGAACTATCGATAATATACTTCCTTCATAATGAGGATGTTAACCTTGGAGACGGGGCAGCGATCGCTGTGCTGGACAAGCTTGTAAGATTTTTCAGCATAGGATTTTTTGCGGTCTTTGGCTTCTTCATATTCTTTGACGAATCTGCTGCCTGGAGATCTGTGCTGATACTATCCGGAATAGCATTGGCAGGAATATTCTTCATATTCTCAGATCCGGGCAGAGCCTTCATCAAAAAATACCTGCTCAGGAAATACCACCAGAAGTTCAAGGGATTCTCATCAAGGCTTTTTTGGTTTCTGCGAAAAGGCAAAAGGTTCGTATTACTTAATCTTATACTAAACCTGATAAAATGGGCTACAGCAGCATTCGCTATCTACATACTCTTTTTTGCATTCGGCCAAAAGGTTCCATTCGTATTTGTCTTTGTGATAACTTGTCTTACTACGATAATCGCTTTGATACCTGTAAGCCTCTCAGGATTAGGGCTGAGAGAATCAGCTTCTGTCTTCCTGTACGGACTGATAGGCGTTGAGAGCGGAGCAGTGCTGGGTACATATCTCGTAGCGCTTGCATTAAATTACGCAATATCTTTTTTAACCGTAATGGCAAGCAGTGTAAAAATAAGAAACATCCCTGCTGAATAATCTATCTGAACTGGCTTCTGGACTTCATCTTAAACCTGTATCTTTTCAGCACCTCGACAAATATGCTGTCGATCTTTCCTGTCTTGAACGCCCTCTTGAACCCCTCAGGCAGGCCGGCAAGACCTATAAAGAATATCTTCATCCCCCCTATTATGAACCTGGGATTCTTCATCATGTTCTTGTAATTTCTCCAGAAATTAAGATTATGCAGCCTTGATCTCCAGTATATCAGCCTCTTAGCAGAGAGATCTGTAGTCATGATCGGCTTATCGATATGCTTAGTAAGTATCCACTGGTTGTATGACTTGAAATCCTTGAACACACCTCTCTCCTCAGCAAGCTTATACAGCTCAGTTCCAGGGTAAGGGACCGCAAAAAAGAAATCAGCATAATCAGGCTTGATCTTCCTGACAAGATCATAAGTCATCTTGATATCCTCTTCTTTCTCACCTGGAGTCCCTATGATAAAACTTCCGAACCTCAACAGTCCGACTTTCTTTGCCAGAGCAAAAGCCTTGATCACTTTCTCAGGCGTGATGTTCTTCTTCAGTATCTCAAGCACCCTCGGGCTGCCTGATTCAACTCCAAAATCCAGCTGGACGCATCCTGCTTTTTTCATCTCGACAAGAAGATCATAAGATACTGTATTTACCCGAGCCTGACAGACCCATCTGAAATCTTTCCAGCCGAGCTTTCTCAGCTCAAGGCAGAACTCTTTGACCCACTTGGGGTTTACAGTGAAAGTGTCGTCAGCAAACCATACTGAGTCGATCCTGTACTTTTTCCTAAGGTCCTTGAGCTCTCT
>CAZGIN010000023.1:2569-12296 GCA_964526585.1 uncultured Methanosarcinales archaeon | reverse complement strand
AAAGATTCGTTTGTAAACTTTATTTCTTTGGCTAAATAGCCTGATTTCTTAAACTTAGAAATCCTTATACTCCCTCCTTCCTCACTAGCATCAACCTCATCTCCTACCTTAAGGCCTTGTTCTTTAGCCCACTTCATAGGAAGTGTTATAGACAATGAAGGTCCGTGCTGCATTATTTTTCTTTTCATATCCATGCACCTTTAAGTGATAAATGATTATATTAAGGTATATGTATACATATATGCATAATGTATGCATTAGATATATATAAACCTTTTGCATTATAATAGAAGTCGCCGCCAGAGACGACAGCATCTGTTTAATTATCTGGATGATGATACAAAAGGGGTGAGGATGGGGAGGCACAAATGAAAAGCATCCAAAAGCTGACACTTTACATAATAATGGCAGTTATTTCTATCAATATAGCCTACGCATGGTGCTGGCCAGGATACTGCGAGACAGCATCAGGGCAGTGTGTAGGAGCAGGAACAGAATATGGGAATGCATACTGTGCTGGCGTTCCAAACGTAAACGCTTGGTGGTCATACTGCGACAGCTCAAGATCATGCGCCCAAGAAGGAAACCCTGCTATCGGGATCCCTATAAGCTATTGTTCTCAAGCAAACGGAGTGTGGGCATGGAGACAGGGCCAATCCTGCAGAAATGGACAAGTGCTAAACTGCCAAGACCAATGTTCACCAGGAAGTTATCCCCAATGTGCAGAAAGCCAATTAAAACAATGCACTACCCAGCCGTCAGGATGCTATGACTGGAGCTATATCAACTGCGACTGCGGATGCGATCCATATACTCATGCATGCGTTCCTGCAACAACAACAGAAGGCTGGAAATGCAAAGATACCAACACAAAAGCATACCAAACAAGATGCGGAGCATGGAACCAAGAATCAAACTGCCAGTACGGATGCACAAACGGGCAATGCAACAACCCCCCAACATGCCAGCAGACAGACACAAGCTGCGGAAACTATCCCTTATGCGAAAACTGCAATACAAAAGATGATTGGTATAATTCAGGAAGCAGCTATGCATGCTGCGATGGAGAGTATAAAGCAACATGCCAAAATCAAGTGTATAAGGATTACAGCTGCGGATACCTAGACAGCTGCTCATACCAAGAAACAAGCACAAAAACAGTAAGATCAAACCAGCAGAGCTGCGTGAACGGATGCTCCAATGGAGAATGCATTCCTGATCAAGAAGAGCCTATAGAAGAGCCTCAGCCTCCAGAAGAGCCTGAAAATCCTCAACCGCCAGAAGAACCAATAGAAGAAGATCCAGTAGAAGAGCCTGTACCACCGCAATTAGGAGACCTAAAAGAAAGATCTGTTCAAGCGCTGGACAGCATGAAAGAGGATCTAAGAGGAGCATCAACAATAGTCGATTCACAGACAGGAGAGAAGACAATAGACATACCTGACGGGCTTGAATCATGGTTCAACACAGGCTCAAAGTATGATTTCCTGACAGAATGGCTGACTGCACAGATAATAGAGGATTCAGAAAGCGTAATAGACAAGATAATAATCCATTCAGGAGTGTTTGAAAATTCTTACAATACTGAGATCGAGCCTTATTTCAACCAGATTAAGACAGATATCCCTCAAATAGAACCAAATCTTGAACCTGAATTAGAGCAGGACATGCTTGCATATCTTGATTTTGTGGAAAAAGACATACATGGATATTATGCAAGCATAGCTGCTATGAAAGATGGAGTGCATTATGCACAAAAGATACAAGGGCTTGTATTTTTGGTTATAGACCAGGGCCTGGAAAGCTTAATAGGCCCAATAGGGCCGGTATTAAACGGAAAAATACTTGCCTTCTTTGAGGGCTCTCAGGATGACATGCTTGAGACTGCCATGACAGGAACTTACATTGACATGACAACCTGGGCAAGATATTATGCAGCCAACATAAGAAACGGCCTGCAATCAGAAGGAATCTCAATAACAATAGAGAAAAACAAGAATTTTTTCGGAGATACAACCCGCATATCAGCAACAAACCAAAACAATGATTATCTAAGGACGGAAAATAAGTATGAACTTACAGCAAACATAAAGCCAAATCTTGAAACCCAGACAAACTGCGGGAAATATTTCGAAGAAAACAAAGAATTTTCATGGTTTGAAGCAACAAGCATAGAGCCAGGAAGTACTTTCAGGTTTGATATTGAAACAGAAGAAAGCATAGCCGATGCAACTGATAAGATGAAAAGGATATGCTCTGCGATGGAATGCTTCGGCACAGACAGCCCAAGAAAGCTTACTGTGACAATCTCAGGAAACGCATATACAATGTACGGGATGGACGGAACATATGCACTAAAGGAAACCCCTATAAGCTATTCATATGACATATCTTGCGACGATCAGAGCAGCATTAATCTTTTTCCGGGATATAACGAACAGATCAAGATAGGAGTCAATGCAGGAGAAGAAGCAGAGATTGAAGTGCCATCATCTGTCAAGATAGATTCTGCTTCATTAACAATTAATCCAATTGGAATAATCAATTCCCTAAGCCTTGATGTAGGAGATGATGGAGACTCAGAATGGGAATATACAGGCTCAGAAGATACGACAATAGAATTTGCTGAAGTCCTGCAGGAAAAGATTGATGATTGTGCAGATGAAAGCTGCAAAATACCCCTAAAATTCACAGGAGAGATACTGACTTTGCCCTCTACTTCAATGCAAAATGATGATATTGCCCTATCAGATCTTGACATCAAATATAGATATGGAGCAGAATGCACTGAGACCGAAGAAGGGGTAACTTATGGAAAGATAAACCATACAGATGGATGCATGGACAGCAAATATCTTATAGAATATTCCTGCGGAGAATACGGCCTGCAAAAAGACATAACAGAATGCTCATTCGGATGCTCTAACGATGAATGCAGCAGAAGCATGCCTGGAGGATACAAACAGGATTTTGTATTTGAAGAAAATGCACAATGGGACTTAGCAAATAAGAAACTTGTGATGGGAGGAAAGCCAGGCATGGGGCTGACTGAATCAAGCGATTTCATCGTTAGAAATGGAAAAACAGACACAAATGTTGCAGGAGACCTTCAGCTTGAGAAAAATGGAAACACATGGAGATTATTCTTAGATGAAATAGGTGTTGATGGTGAATTAGGATGGTATGATAACTGCTATACACATGGAACATGCGAGATGGGTATATGCTTAGAAGGATTGAGTGCAGATCCAGACAGGGTAGGATGCAGAGAATGCAGCCAAACAGGGATGATAGAATCCCATACAGACCAAGATGGATGCACAATCTATGATAAAGAGACCTTCAGGAGCTACAAGTACGGCTGCAATTCAGGATCAAGTTCAGGAGGGACAAACGGATATTACAGATGCACCGGAGGATGCATATGCAATGATCCAGGATTCACAGTAAACGCGTGCAATGACGACCAAAGCAGAAAATGCTACTCAACCGGCTCAGGAGGATGGAAATACTCAGGAACTGAAAGAGCGGTAGAACAGGATGTTTGCGGAGGAAAAAAATACGAGCAGATACTGCTGGATTACGGATTCTATTACGATGAAAGAGATATGTGCGGAGCAAGGTCAAAAAGTTATAGGAAAGGAAGCCTGGAGAATGAATATTATGAAGAGATATTCCCGCACACAACATGCAAGCTGAGCGGAACAACTTTAGTATATGATTTATCAGACGGGGAGATCCAGAAGAACTATGAAGTATATGGAACACCAGTAATATACCAGGACAACATCGCATGCTATATCAAGCATTCAGACTGGGCAATAGAGACAAGAACAGGAGAAGGGATGCCGAGAAGAGTAGGGACGGATGCAAAGATAACATTCGACTTTGATTCTGAAAGAAAATGCACAGACGGAAACAGCTTTAACGACGAGAATATCATATATACATGTGATGAGGGAAGATGGACAACACAGTACTGCTTATATGGATATAATTCAACAACAGGAGGATGCAATGCTGAACCTGAAGTTCCAGAGCTGCCCAAGACAGAGCCGCAGCCAACTCCACAACCAACTGAGAACAACACAAACGCTACAACTCCAGGAGCAGGCCATGGAGGAGGATTTGTCAACATCACAATGGATCCTGAAGAAGTCATGGAAGACAGCAATGAACTTCTGACATTCAGAGTATATAATGATATCAACAGCACAGAGGATGTATGCAGTGTAGATGTAAGACTAGGAGACTTAGGCATAAGAGACAGGTCAGAACCGTATGGTTGGTATACTGCGAATAAAACTATTGAAAATGTGAAATGGAACACTACAACCAACTGCATAGCTCCAGGAGGCATGCAGAGCTTCCTGATAGAAGCAATCATCCCGGAAGTAGAAACAACAACATATGATGAATTTACTGTTGAAACAAACCTGATCACAGCAGAGATGACATTAAAGATAAACAGCAACCTGCCAGAGCTGACAATAATCTCCCCTGAGGAGGGAAAGACATATGGAGAAAACAAGGTAGAGATAGGCTGGGAGTCTGACAAAGAGATAGAACATGCACTATACTTATTTGATAGAAATATCGCAGATGAGAACACAACACTTGAAGACGGAAGCCACGAACTGACAATAAAAGTATGGGATCTTGAAAACAAGACAACTAACAAGACAGTCAACTTCTTGATCGATACTGAAGATCTCATAATAAATATAGACTCTCCTGAAAGCAAGACATACAATGATAATGAAGTAGAGCTTAAGTGGAGCGCAAACAAACCGATAGATGTTGCAGTAGGAGTTATCAGAGATACTGTTATACCCCTAATGACAACAATAAGAGATGAGACAGATGAAGAAATAACCTTCATCTATGAAGAAGGTATTACAAACGCAAAACAATCCGCAGATAAAGACTGGGATACATATGCAGAAGCAGGATGCGAGAACAACACTGCGTGTGTAAAATACATCCAAGAAGAGTTTGAGATCCCAAAAAAAGTGATAGCTGCAGAATATACAGCAAAACTGCAGAAAGGATGGTTTGATGATAAGTTAAGATGCCCATATGTAAAGATTGGAAAAAATTATCAAAACCTTTCATGCAGACAGGTAGGCAATGACACAATAGAGACAGATATCCCTCTTGACCAGCTATACGAGATGGATACTGTATGGATAAGAACATCATTATGGGATCTTCCCTGCCTTGGATGCCAAAAAGAAAGATTCTATGAAGGAAAAATGGTATGGCAGATAGCTGACAAGCCAACAAACCAGACATTAAATCTAGAAGACGGAGAATACAGCCTAGAAGTGCATGCGATGGACTACAGAGGAAGAGCTGAATATGCTGCCAGGACTTTTAATATCGACACATTAGAGCCTGAAGTGAATAATCTCAGGATAATGCCGGAAAACCCTACAGTGCTGGACGACTTAATCGTTGAATATGGCTTTGTCAACGGCATAGAAGACAAGTCATTAGTGTTCTGGAGCGTAAATGATGAAGTGATGACAAAAACAGAATCATTTGAAGAAGAAAACCCATTCGGAATCGGCGAAATATCAACTGGATGGAGCACGTACGGCAACAAAAGCCTGCATATAGCAGCAGACGAGACAACAGAATATTCATTCATGACTGAAGAGAACATCAAGGCATTAGAATTCGACGCAAAAATAGAAGGGACAGGACAGGCAGCGATATATATCAACGGAGATGAAGCATGGAGAAAACCTATAGGAGAATACATCGAGACAGGAATACCATTCGAGCAGATGATAGGATATGAAGCGCCATACAACATAACACTAAAGATAATAGAAACCCCTTGCATAGCAATACCCGGATTCTCATGCCCAGCAGTGATGCCTCATACAGACCTTTACATAGACAGGGTAAGATATATCATCTCAAGCAGAAACCTAAGCAGGGAAAATTTCAAAGAAGGAGACAATATAACCGCAACAGTGTTTGCTTATGACGGAGAACAGCTGCAGTACAGCGAAAAGACCGCATCAGCAACAATACAGCCCCTTCCGATAAAGACGAACATAAGAAAGCTGTCTGTAAAATCTCAGGAAGAGAATGAGACCACAAGGTTTGAGCTGAAAGATGACAGGAAGATGCTGATAGAGTTCATTACTGAAGGGCTCATAAATTTCTCTGATGTTGAGATCACAAAGCAGGAAAACTCTACAACAGGATATGTTATCATTAAAGGACTTAACCTGACAAACAATACAAAGACAGTATATGTGGATAACCTGCTGAATTCAACAGGAGTATGCATACTAGATAAAGAAGTGATGAACATAACTGAGATGACAGAAAAATGCGACGGAGAAGATGAGACATGGATAGCATGCCCCAGCCGAGGAGAATACAGCTGTGAATCGGCAGATGGACAGTTTAAAGTATCAGGACTGAAGCATTCGGCAGTGAAGGAATACACAAAGACAACAAAAACGCCTCAAAGCAATGACAGCCCAACAGGAGGATCATCCAGAAGAAGCAGCGGAAGCGCCGCCCCTATGACTAAAAAAATAAACGCTGCAGGAGAGAAGCAAGCAGATGCTGCAATATCACAGATGAAGGAAGAGGCAAAGCCTGAGGCTGAAACAATAGAGGAAGGCATGAACGGACTTAATCTTGACCCGATAGCAAACATAATGGACAGGCCTATAGTGAAAGAAGACAGAAGCCTGATCAAGACAATAGGACTGGCAGGAGCGATATGCCTTGTGATGGCTTTTATAGGAAGCATCACAACTCCAGATATAAACAAAAGAAATAGATAATCTAGCTAAAATGAAAGACGAAACACTATACAGCATAGTGAACGCTGCCCAGTACGAGATAGGCGACTACCTATCCTCAGTTGCTAAAGGCTATCTATCTGATATCAACTTTTTCAGGATAAACAGAGCGCTTTGGGCAGGGATAGAGAACTTCCCTAACTCAGACTTGAGAGGGATCACACTGCAGGAGAGGATGAACTCTTATCTTATGCATGCAGATAAGATAAAGACTGTCCGGGATGAAGAGCTTTTTTGGCTTAGCAGAAGATCCCTGCAGGTAGTCTTAAACGAGATCTATGAATATTTGGATTCGTTTGAGCTTGCTTCTGGAGTAGATATGCCTTATGAAGGGATGGAGCCTTTAATCGAAGCTGTAGAAAGGTTATACAGCATAACACCAGACATATATGAAGCGATCCTAGCAATACAGGACAAAGAAGTAGGAGCATATGGAGAAAACTATCGCAGAAAAAAGCAGGCCTTGACCCATATTGGTATAAGATATCTTGATATAGAGAAAGAGGTGATGGACAGGATAATGCATGAGCTGATAGGAGGAATAAGTACTTTGTATACCGCGGAGATTAAAAATCCCACAGGAATATTTAATCTGAAAGACCTCACATCAGAGATCTTCAGGCAAAAAAGAAAAGAAGTGCTGGGGGATGTAAACAAAGAACAGGCGAGAAAGATAGAAAGAAGCAAAAGAGGATGCGTCCTTATACTTAAAGGAAGAAAAAAAGAGTATAGGCCGATGCCCGAGATATCCGATTCAGAGGATTTCTATGAAAATGCAGTAAGGATAGCACATTCACAAATAGAAGATTTAAGAGGGCTGTTGTCAGCAAATATCCCTGATAAGATAAATCTTGAGACAGTTTTCGGAGCACTGCTGGTAGCAGCAGACAAATATGAGGAATATTCTAAAGAGATAACTACCTTAGCCATGAAGGCTGTAATGGATTTCATGTTCAAGAGGATCAAATATGCAACGAAAAACGGCTCGATAAAAAACCGAAGAGAAGTAGACCAAAGGATACTAGACTACAACAGATATGACAAGTATTATCTTGACGAGCTTCTATTCCATACCGGAACATTGTTTGAGGACTGCCTTAAATCCAAGTGCAGTTGATTGTACTACTAGATAGTAATCGCAAGATTTATATCTAAAAGCCTGACTTTTGCAAGATATGAAGCCAAATGATAGAAAAGAGCCAATCCTGACAAAAAGAAGGGATCTGCTGAGAAAGAGGCAATTCAAGACAGACGATTTTGAATGGATGGCAAAGATGCTATGCGGACAGCAGATCATATCAGAAACATATCTGAGAAATGTAACAGGAGTGATGCTTTCGGTGTCAGTGCATGTAGGAACAGATGCAGAATACGGGACATACTATCAAACGCCTTTAGGACTTTTCATCGCAGCAGGAAGAAAGTATCCTTACACACTAAGGATAGCCACACTAGCAATGCCATGCCAGGACAAGATGTACTACATACCCAGCTCAAGGGTAGCAGATATGCTTGAAACCAAGCAAGGTTCGATCAACCAAGGCCTTAGCATAAGGGCGCTGCCTGGGAAGAAAGAAACAATCTTCTACAAAGCCAGTGAAGACCCTATCATCGGGACTGCAGTACTGATAAGACCTGAATACAGGCTGGAATACCTATTAAGAGGAAAATAAGCCTATAAGTTTACTAAGCTTTTCAAGATATCAATATCCTTGCATAATCCGATCTTACTTCTCAACAAAGCTCCACCTTCTAATCCTTTAGTGAAATACATGGCCTGGTTCTTTATCTGAGAGAATTCCAATTTGTATCTTTCTGCGAGCTTCAGATATTCCTTGAAATGGCTGAGGCGATCATAAGACTTGTATTCCCCATATCTGATGAAATCATTTATCTGCTTGAATACAGCAGGATTGCCCATAGCAGCCCTGCCTATCATGATATAATCAACACCAGAATCTTCCAGTCTGGTTTTGAACAGTTCAGGAGAATTAATATCCCCATTGCCTATTACAGGTATGCTGACTGAAGACTTGACTTTTTTTATCAGATCCCAATCAGCTTTGCCTGAATAACCCTGCTTTACAGTTCTTGCATGAAGAGCTATGGCAGCAGCGCCTGCGTCCTCAGCAAGCTCAGCAATCTTAACAGCATTGATGTGCTTCTCATCTATCCCGGATCTAATCTTGATAGTTATAGGCTTTGAGACAGAGCTTACAAGAGATCCGATAATATCTGCAATCTTCTTTGGAGACCTCATCAGTTCAGAGCCGGCTCCGATCTTCATAACCTTAGGAGCAGGGCAGCCGCAATTGAGATCAATTATGTCAAACTTTTGCTCTAATAGCTTTGCAGAGTTAATAAGCTCTTCTTTAGAGCCCCCAAAAAGCTGGACTGCTTTTGGATCCTCGTTAGGAGCAGTCTTGAGCATAGCTGAAGTCTTCAAGTTCCCTCTTACAAGGCCTGCAGAGCTGACAAACTCAGTATAAGTTAAGGAAGCCCCATACTTCCTGCACAAAGAACGGAATGCAACATCGCTCACTCCTGCCATAGGAGCAAGGATCGCTTTTGACTTAAGCTTTGGAAATGACATTTTTCTTATTCAAAAAAGGAACTTAAGGCCTTTTTTCACCAAAGACCTTATCTCAGGAAGCCTATCCTCTGCTTTGCCGATGCAGTAACCAAGCTGGAAAACTTTAGTCTTGATGCCGCAGAACATAAGGATATCATTCTTGATTATCTTTCTAGCGCGGTTCTCCATGATGATAGAAGACTGCCATTTCTTAGCGCCAGAAGTGATAAACACAGCAGCTTTCTTATTCTTGAACAATCCAACAGGAACAGCTCCTATCAAAGGCTTCTCTACATACTTAAAAGCGAAGTGTGAAGTAAAA
>CAZGIN010000023.1:0-2559 GCA_964526585.1 uncultured Methanosarcinales archaeon | reverse complement strand
GCATAGTGCCCCACCAGACTGGATAGATAAAGATAAGCTTATCTGCCTTGAAAATCATGTCCTGAAACTTTTTGTTCTGAACTGAAACAACATGGTTTCCAGCAGAATATAATTCATCTGCATGCAGAACAGGATCGTAATTGAGCTTGTAAAGGTCAATGATATCATAATCTTCTTTTGAAGAACCAAGACTAGATTTTACTTCATCAAGAACAACACTGCAATGCCCTTTTTTATCAGGATGTGCATAGACAATAAGAGTTGCCATGAAAGTCACCTCAATAATTGCTTTGTAGATTGAGTATAAAAGCTTTGTGGGAACATTTTTATTGGAAGCTATATTTTTAAGCGATATGCAGGACAAAGAAGTAAAAGAAGACATGGAAAAGCAAGGATATAGATTTGTAGGACATCATAGTACTGTCAAAACCTGCGGATGGACAAGGAAAGCACTAAAAGATGAGGGATACTGCTACAAACATAAGTTCTATGGGATCAAAAGCCATCAGTGCATGCAGATGAGCACCTGCCTGAGCTGCGCAAACAGATGCGTATTCTGCTGGAGAGGCCATAAAGAGCCAGTAAGTGAAGAATGGCAGGGAGATATAGACGATCCAGGCAGGATACTTGAGGAAAGCCAGAAAGAGCATCATCAGCTGTTGGTAGGGTTCAAAGGAAACTCAGATGTAAACAAAAAAAGGTTTGAGGAATCAAGAAATGTAAAACATATAGCATTATCACTTACAGGAGAACCGATAATATATCCAAGGATAAACGAGCTGCTTACACTTTGCAATGAAAAAAAGATCTCAACTTTTTTGGTAACAAACGGCCAATATCCAGAACAGATAAAAAATCTGGATAGAGTAACACAGATATATCTTAGCTTAGACGCTCCCAACAAAGAATTGCTGAAGAAGATTGATGTTCCATTATTCAAAGATTACTGGGAGAGGCTGCTGAAAAGCCTTGAATATATATCACAAAGAAAAGACAGGACATGCTGCAGGATTACCCTGATAAAAGGCATGAATATGTTAGAGCCTGAAAATTATGCTGAACTTCTCAAAAAAGGAGATTTTGATCTTGTGGAAGTTAAAGCATATATGTTCGTAGGAGCATCAAGGCAAAGACTAAGCAAGCCAAATATGCCTCTTCATGAAGAAGCAGTAGAGTTCAGCAAGGAACTTTTGAAGTTTCTTCCTGAGTATGGGTTAGTATCAGAGCATATACCTTCAAGAGTGGTGCTTCTGGCAAAAAAGAAATTCTTTGTAGAAGGAAAGTGGAAGACCTGGATAGATTTTGAGAACAATGAGAACATGATCGAGACTCCTGAAACAGGATTGAGCGGAGAAGGAACAATATCGCATCTTGAAGAAGGAAGAAAAAAAGATATACTCAGCCAAAGACATGAGTGAGATATTCTTTCCACATAGTAAAAGCCTTGTCAAGCTGATGCTCTGCTTCTCTTGCCTTTGTCTCCGCAAAACTGCTTGGAGCGGAATTATACATCGAGTTAACCCTTTTCTGACTATCAGTAAGATATCTTGAAGATGTATCCAGAACAACATTACTTTTCTTGTAATAGGGAACAAACTCTCTTGCGGCGATCTGGTGTTTTCCTTCAAAATCCACTTCAACTGTCTTCCAGACACCTTTCATGCCTTCATGCCCGCATTCACTGCCTCCCTTTAATACAACAGAAGGGAATCTTGTATAGATCCGGAACGCAATGGAAGAGTACAGATAGGGAAGTATCATTTCATTGCTGCCGAACTGCATGCCTAACTCAACTCTTGAATCTCCATTAGGCAAAGAATAAGTTATGAGGACCTCATGCAAAGACAACCCAGGATTGTTATAACCATACGTGGCAGGATCGACTTCAAGCTCCCTTATAGTGAGATCTTTCGGGACAACAACCCCCAAACCTTTCAAAGCATCAAGAACCCTATTTGTGATATCCTTTACCTTAAAGCTTGCCTCTTCAGGAAGAGCTTCTGGATGAGAAAGCTCTTGATAGTGCCTTACTTCAGGGACTTCCCTGAGCCAGCAGCTGTCATCATCTTCAACGATCCTGTCGATCGTCTTGGTCGGATCAATCGTTTGTGTCATGGTAGGATATTGTAGGGGGAAGATATCTTACTAAGTAGGATAATATATAAATGTTTCGCATATACTGATGTATTTTCGGCAAATAACAAAGCATAAATACTCCAAAATTCTGGCAATATATGTGAAGCAGACAAGCCATACGATCAGGACTTTCAAGGAGTCCTGCAAAGGATATGACTATTATGTTCTTGGAGGAGATATAGGAGGGACGAATACAAGCCTTGCAGTAGCAGGAGCCAAAAAAGGAAAGGTTGAACTGCTGTATTCTATGCATTTTGAATCAAGAAAACTGAAAGAAGTAAAGGAAGCGGTTAGAGAAATAATTGTGTATTCAAGACAGAGAGGGATAAAGATAAAGAGATGCTGCCTGGCAGTTGCAGGGCCAGTGATAGGAAACAAAGCAAAGATAACAAACTTGCCATGGGAAGTGAAGGCCAGCAAGAT
>CAZGIN010000022.1:0-12297 GCA_964526585.1 uncultured Methanosarcinales archaeon | reverse complement strand
TCAATTTTGTGAGAATTAAGCATCAAAGTGTTCCCAATAACCAAAGCTAAGGCTAGTACTAATAAGCCAACTATCTTGGTTTTGGTGTTTGCCATTTTCTCCCCGCTATATATGATAGTATTTATGGTGCCCACAATATATAAATCTGTCGTTTTTCACCACCCTAAGGTAATACTAGGATTATATAGTTTATAGAATTTATATAAAAATAGCAAAAACTAAGCCGTTAGTTTATAAATAAACTAGGAAGAATATGCTTCTAAACAGATATCATAATACTTCTGAGATACATCTTCAAGCATTGAGCAGTCAAGGCCCTGATCCTGGACATATTGGTAGATGCATGCCCCTTTGACATCCCCTGTTACTGAATCGCAGATTGATAAATCGTTTAAATATATTATCATCGTTCTTGCACACTTCTCTTTTGTATGGTTCATATCAAGGAATCCCTCAAATGTAACTTCATCTGTATAACACTTGTTTACCATATCTCCTATCCTTAAGTTGAAGACAAATTCATTCGATTGGCAAAACTCAATATTTCTACTTTCGATTGATTCTGACACCATCATGCTTATTTTGTCGTCGCAGGGAAACCCTTCCTTAATGTCAGTATTAACATCCTTCACAATTTTTGAAGAGAAAAGAAAAACTGATATTATGATCAAGATCAAAGACAGGAAGAATACAGTTATTATAATTCTATTTTTCTTCATTTTACACCTCATTAGTTGAATAATCTATTTCGTAAATAAGCTTTGCTTTTTCTGAATTATATAAATCCATTGGGCGTATCCACGGAAAATTGTATATAAAATTGTTAAACAAATTTATTCCTGAATCTAGATGTGATCTGTATACTAGCTCTGCGCAGTAGATCTTAGAGTTGATCTTAAAGAAGTTTACAGGAAATAAGAAATCTATTGGATTTAACGAAAATTCATATCCATAATAATTTTCTGCGTTCTTAGATATTTCTAAGCCTTTCCTAGGATCGTTATTTGCTCGTAGAACTGCAAGTCTAACATAACTCAAATACCTATAGGATATGGGATAGTCAGTATAATCTGGATGCAAATTATCTGTTAAAGCTCTTATTGAATGTTTAAGAACATCTCCTAGCACGTCTCCTTGGCCTTCATTTGCAGGATGGGCATCTATAATCTCTCCATTGCCTACATATAACGTCGCGTGAGAATAATGATTCATAGCAATAGCATATATCGGATCATCAATTTCCCCGTTAGAATTGATGCTTTCAGGTACTACTGTATGCCCAACCAGTATTATATCTCCGGGCCTTAGGCTGCCGTAGAAGTCCCAGTGATTGTCATCTAAGTCGATATCTTCCGGCAGTCCGTCTTTATCTTTGTCAACTTTCTCAGAAGCGCATCCGTTGTCGATTATTCCGTCAGAATCGTCGTCAACTCCGTTGCAGGTCTCTTCTGTCTTTTCAGTTGGCTTATTTGCAGCTTCACACCCTCTAAACAGTTTATAGCTGCAGCTTCCTAGTGATGCACATTCCCATGGTCCGCATATGTTTGATATTCCTTTTCCGCATGACTCGCATGTTGCTGTGCAGTCTACCCCGTCATCAGCTATCCCGTCGCAGTCATTGTCCAGGCCGTCGCATACTTCTATTGAGCATTTGGTGTAATCTTCTGTTGGATCTTGATCTTTAGGATCTCTTGTTGGATCATCATTGTCAGATCCTGGAGGATCTTCATTATCGGTTTCAGGGCTGTCTTCTCCTTCTTTTTTGCTTTCTTGTTGGGGCTTGCACTCCTTGTTCCAGAAATCATATTCTTCTCCGATTGGGCAGCATGCATCATTGACTATCCCGTCTTTTCTGCCTGAGCAATGATATCCTTCATCACAGCCTGTATTGAAGCAGTCTGAAGGCTCGATTGTCTGTGCATATGCTATTGGCATAGAAATTATTATCCAGACCACGATTATCGCATGAAGCTTCATAAGGTGATATTAGCTTCAAATGTTTATATGCATTTACAATAAATTTACGGAAAATTTCCGAACAGTCACCCTGCAACAAACCCTTCTCTTTTCACGTCGTCGATCACAAAGAACGTTCTTGTCTCAACTATGTTAAATTTCGCTTCCATGTTCTCTACAAAAGAGTCCATGTCTTTCATCTCTTTGAATACTCCTTCAAGTATGAAGTCATATCCGTTGCTGATCTTCATCACTGAGTTGACACTGGTTGCTTTGGACAGATATTCTTTGAGCTGCTCCTTGTCTTCTTTGTTTACTTTTATCAGGATCATCGCTCTTGCTCCATATCCTAATCTGTAGAAATCCAGCAGGCTTGTATATTTTATTACCAGATTGCTTATTCTTGATTTGATCTTGTCAAACAAAGTAGATATCGGGATGCCTGTCTTCCTGCTCATTGCAGTAAGGCTCATCCTTGCGTTCAGCCTCAGCTGATTCACGATCTGCAGGTCGTTTTTGTTCATTTCTATGCTCCCCCATCAAAACACCTGCTTCCAGTGAAAAATAAGCTTCACTTTATATAATTTCCCTTTGTTATTATAAGAGGGTAGTAAAATTATTTATAATTTATAAAATTATATAAAGAATTTATTACTAAAAAATAATAAAAATTTAGCAGCTTCCTGTTGCTGCTTCTTGTGTTGAGCTCAATGAACTTGCGCATGCTTCTGGAGCATCCTCAAATTCTGCGCACAATGCTGCCTGGAATCCTGCGGGGGTTCTCTCCCCATTGTACTGCATGCCATCAACAAATACTGTTGGGCTTCCGCTAACTCCTAACAATTGGTTTAGCTCGAGGTCTTCCTGTGCATATTTCTCTGCGTTTTCCGTCAAGCACTGCTCTATCGCATCAGCATCTATCCCTAATCCTGTGGCTACTCCTCTGTAGCAGGTATCTGCGTTTTGGTAGTTGCACTGGTCGTTCATAGCTAGCATGAACTCAAATCCTTTGTCTGACCCTTCATTTTCGAAGACGCATCTTTCTCTTATATCTTCTCGCATCTCCTGCACTCCGTGCATCGAGCAGTATTTGCTTTCTTCATCTATGCAGTAGTTTGGTCCTCCTCCTGCGTAGTTGCTGTACACGACAAATCTTGGGATGAAGTTTGCTGCATCTTTCAAAGCTTGGTATACTGGCTCTATCGCTTCTTCTGCCTGGTTTCCGTATGGGCAGTAGCTCATGACAAAGAAGTCAATTTGAGGCTTATCTCCGATTCCCAGTTTCTCCATCGTCAGCCTTTTCTGCTCTTCTAGCATAGCTTCATATTCAGCTTGTTTTGCAGGGTCTATGAACTTTTCTGGGCCTGCTGCTTCGTCTATAATCTGATACTTATCTCCCTTCTTCTCTAATACGCTTCTTATCTGTTCCTGGTTGACAAATGTATCTGCCTGTTCAACTTCCATCGAAAATAGGTAGCTTGGCAGCATCTCTAGACTGTATTGTTCAACTAGGTTTTGCCCTTCATCTGAATTTATATCTACATACTCTATCTTTGCATCTGGGAACAATTGTTCTGTTGTCTTTACTACATTTGTAGGGTCGCATGCCTGGCATGTTGCATCATTTATGACTGTAAACACCAATCCTGAATCTGTTGTCTCAGGTGCGTTCACGTTGCATCCTGCAAGCAAGAGCATCCCTATGATCAAAAACAGTATTTTTTTCATTTTGCACCACTTCATTAGTTTAGTAGGGAATCTACGCCCCCTCGTGAAGGGTAGGCATATAAATCATTAATATATCTTTTGGTTTGGATGTCCCATTTGTATATCCTTGAACGTATTTTTCTTTATAATATCGTATTCATGATAGCTTTTATCCTGCATTTATTGTCATGGAATACCTGAACAAGCCGTATAAGGAAGAGGAAGTGCTTTACTTCAATAGTATGGAGAAAAAGCTCCCTAAGCCTAGCGAAGCTTCTCCGCTAGAATACAAAGTAGCTCCAAATATTGATTATGAATTCCCAAAAGATGACTTTTTGCGCCATATCCCTTCCCTTCCTATAATTTACATGCGCCCTGAGCAGATGGGCAGTGCTTTGGGCATGATCTACCTTGATTCTAATTACATAATACTAAGAGATACCCTCCAATCCCATCCTGGAAAAAAATTGGAAGTTGAAGTCCACGAGTCAAAGCATTGGATGGACAAGAACAACCCAGAACGATACATAAGGGAGCACACTCGTAACATGTTTACTGAGACTTATTTTCATTAGTATTTATTTTATCTTTTATGCTCTCCTTTCCTTCTCTCAAGCTCTTTTAGTGCGATCTTTTTTGCGCTGTCTGTGCAGAAGAAGTTTTTCTCTGCGATCCTTTTGTAGAGCTGACCGCATCTCTCGTCAAAGCTGAATCCGATTCTTCTCATATCTGCTTCTAACCCTTCTTTTGAGTATCTCCATAGTTTGTCTGCATCCCTGACTATGCCATCTTCTTTTGAGATAAAGCCTTCTCTTGTATCATGTTGAGAAATGATCTCCAGGATCTTTCGTGTCAATTCTTCGGGATAATCTATCTTTTGGAGCAGCTGCCTCGCAAGCTTTACTCCCTCTTCCTGATGCTTGTATCTTATCTCAAGCTTTTCTTCTTTTGATGCTTTTGGATCGAATATTATCATGCTTTCTTCTTTTGGCAGCTTGCTCCATCCTATGTCATGCAGGATGATCGCTGGGATGACTATCTTCTCATCTCCTTTCTCAGTTTCAAGAAGCTTTTTAGCATAGTATAGGGTTATCTCTGCATGTTTCTTATCTTCTCTTTTGTCTTGGTGTTGCAATGCCTTTTCCCAGATTGTCTCAAATATTCTCTTAGGGGTCATAAGGCTAATATTAGCTGCTTATTTAATAAATATATCTCAAGATCATTAGCTCTTCTCAGAGATCTCCAGCTTTTCCATCTCTTTTATTTCAGAAGAGACGATAGTCTTCTGGATCTCAACAAAGAACAGTGCAGAAGCAGAAACCAACACAACAGTAACCCATTCTTTGTATCCTAATGCTACTGTTGAGAATATCCCTTGCATCGGAGCCCAATATACTGCTAATACTGTTGCTGCTGCTGATAAGAACACTCCTAACAACAGCTGCCAGTTTGAGAACATCCTTCTGGATAGTATGCTTTCATCAAGGCTTTTGGCGTTTAATGCATGGAACAGTTCGAAGAATATCACTGTTGCAAATGCTATTGTCCTTGCTTTCTCTAATGTTGCTCCGCCGAATGCCAGCTCGTACATGAATAACCCTATTGTTCCCAACACAATAAGAGGAACTACCTGCCCTAATTTCAAGAATAAGTAATCTGATAGTATGCCTTCTTTTGGGTTCCTCGGCTTTTGGTGCATTATCTTCGGGCTTGGCTTCTCTACTGCCAGCCCTAATGCAGGGATATCTGATGTTACAAGGTTGATAAACAATATCATCAATGGGGTAAGAGGCGGCAATACTCCTATCAATATCGCTATAAGCATTAGGATGACTTCTGAAAAGTTTCCTGCCAATAGATAATAGATGAATTTCTGTATGTTTGTATATATCGTCCTTCCCTGCTGCACTGCATTCACGATTGTTGCAAAGTTGTCGTCTTCTATCACCATCTCTGCTGCTTCTTTCGCTACTTCTGTCCCTCTTTTTCCCATAGCCACTCCTATGTCTGCCTGTTTAAGCGCTGGAGCGTCATTTACTCCGTCTCCGGTCATCGCTACTATCCCTCCTGATTTTTGCAGGGCTTGTACTATCCTCAGCTTGTGTTTTGGCGTTGTCCTTGCGTATACAGCAACATTTCTTACTATCTTCATGAATTCTTTGTCATCCATGGCATCCAGCTCTGGCCCTGTTATCGCGTGGCTGTGCTCTTCATATATTCCCAATTCTTTTGCGATGGACAAAGCAGTGTCTTTGTTGTCTCCTGTTATCATGACTACTTTTATTCCTGCCTGCTTGCAGGATTCAACTGATTGCATAACATTCTCTGCTGGAGGGTCTCTTATGCTTACTAATCCTGAAAAGATAAGGCCCTGCTCAACGCGTTTAAGCTCATACGTTTTTCCTTTGTGCTCTTTGTATGCTAATCCTAATACTCTCATGCCTTGCTGGGCGTATTCTTGGGTTTTGTCAAGTATCTGTTGTCTCTCTTTGTTTGTCAGCTTCTTGACTTTTCCGTTCTGGAGATAATATTCTGATTTCTTCAGTAATACTTCAGGAGCCCCTTTTGTATATACTATAGGCTTGTTCTTCACCATATGCACTGAGGTCATGCATTTTCTTTCTGGATCGAACGGATGCTCTTTTACTCTTGGATAATTTTTGTGGTAGCTTGTCTTGTCAATCCCTGCTTTTTTTGCCAATACTACTAAAGCTCCCTCAGTGCTTTCTCCTTCTATCTTCCAGTCTTTCCCTTTTTTCTTCAGTTCAGAGTTGTTGCACAATACTCCTATCTCTAGTATCTTTGATATCCCTTTGCGCTTTTTTGGGTCAATCTCCTCATCTTCTTCTAAGAACAGTCCTTTAGGAGTCAGTCCTTTTCCTGTTACGTTGATCTCTGTGTCAAATGCATATATTTTCTCTATGACCATCTTGTTCTGTGTTAATGTTCCTGTCTTATCAGAGCATATCACTGTGCATGTTCCCAGCGTTTCTACAGCCGGCAGCCGTTTTATTATCGCTTTTCTGCTTGCCATCTGCTTCATTCCCATCGCTAATACTACGCCTATGACTGCTGGCAGGCTTTCAGGGATTCCCGAGACTGATACCGCAACTGCTAAAAGAAGTATATGCTCCAAGTCTTGCCCTCTTAACAGACCGAATACCACTATGAATGCGCACAGGATTATCACTATTATCGATGCTTTCTTCCCGAACTTGTCGAGCCTTTTCTGCAATGGGGTTTCTTCCTGCTTGACTGATTTTATCATCTGCGAGATCTTGCCTATCTCTGTTGTTTTTCCTGTTGATACTGCTATGCATTCTGCATCTCCGTTCATCACTTGAGATCCTGCAAAGAGCATGTTGTATCTTTCTGCTAATGGAGTCTTTCTCTTCAGCACTGCTTCTTTTTTGATCACTGCCTGTGATTCTCCTGTCAGTGCTGACTCATCTGTCTTCAGGCTGCTTGCTTTTATGATCCTTGCATCCGCTGCAACAAGGTCTCCTCTTCTTAGTATCAATATATCTCCTGGAACGATCTCTTCTGCAAGTATCTCCTTGATCTGCCCTTCTCTTTTTACCTTTGCTTTTGGCGGTGTAAGCTCTCTTAATGCGTCCATCTCTCTTGATGCTTTGTATTCTTCAAAAAAGCTCAATAAGATTATGAACAATACTATCGCTCCGATGACATATACTTCAGTATACTCTCCTATGAGGTAAGAAAGAAATGCTGCTGTCAGCAATACATATACTATCAGGCTTTTGAACTGCCTCAGTAGTATCATGAATGGAGACGTCTTCTTAACTTCTACTGTTATGTTTCTGCCGTATTTTTGCCTGTTCTGCTGGACTTCTTTTTCTGTCAGCCCTTTGAGGTTAGAATTTAGCTCTTTCAGTACTTGTTCTATCTTAAGCCCGTACACCTCTTTCATCTTCTAAGCTTCACAGTGTTGGAGTATTTAAACATTATGAATTATCATAACTGCTAGCAGCATAAGGTCGAGCGTTGGACCTAATTATCACATAGGTCGTGCCTCGTCGAGCCATGACCGTTGAAGCAATTTTCTGTTCACACGCGAGAAGCTGCTAGCATACCTATCATACATCTTCTAAAACAGCAAAGATTATATACTAGCGCTTTTCACATTTTATTGTTCAAGTTATGGTCCACAATACAAACGGGAAGCATACGACGAATCCGAAAAAGTTCTTGTTTATTACTATCAGCGCTCTTATAACTGATATCGCCTGGCAGATCAAAAAGGAAGGCCATGAAGTAAAGTTTTACACTTCCTGCAAAGATGACAAAGATGTCGGTGACGGCTTTGTTGACAAGGTAGATGACTGGCAGACAGAAGTAGATTGGGCTGATGCGATTGTCTTTGATGATGTTTTAGGCCAGGGCAAGGTCGCAAAGAAGCTCAGGGAGAAAGGCAAGTTTGTCATCGGCGGAACACCTTATACTGATATGCTTGAGGATGACCGCGCTTTTGGCCAGTCTGAGATGAAAGCTCATGGCATCAACATAGCTCCTCATTATAACTTCACCAGTTTTGAGGATGCCATCAAGTTTGTGCAGGAGCATCCTGGAAGATATGTCATAAAGCCAAGCGGCGAAGCTCAAAATCTTAAGGGATTGCTGTTTGTAGGTGAAGAAGACGATGGCAAGGATGTGATCCAGGTTCTTAGTGATTATAACAAGGCTTGGGCCAAGAAGATCCCTAATTTCCAGCTTCAGAAGCGTCTTTCTGGTGTTGAGATCGCTGTGGGAGCATTCTTCAACGGAAAGGAGTTTATCTATCCTATTAATGTCAACTTTGAGCATAAGAAGCTTTTTCCTGGTAATCTGGGGCCAAGTACTGGTGAGATGGGCACTTTTATGTTCTGGAGCAGTCCCAATAGGATGTTTAACTCAACATTGAAGAAGTTTGAGGCTAAGCTTGCTGAGGAAGGCTATGTAGGCTATATTGATATCAACTGCATTGTTAACAGCCAGGGGATATATCCTCTTGAGTGGACTACCAGGTTTGGTTATCCTACTATAAGCATACAGCAGGAGGGCATGAACTGCCTGATAGGCGATTTCTTGTATGAGCTTGCTGCAGGTAATAAGCCTGTGCTTAAGGTCAAGACCGGGTTCCAGATGGGTATAAGGCTTGTTGTCCCTCCGTTCCCTTTCAAGGATCCGGAAACATTTAATGTTAAGTCCAAGGATTCTATCATTTTCTTCAAGAAGCCTATCGACACTTTAGAAGGCATCCATATCGAGGATGTCAAGATTGTGAACGGAGAATGGGTGATCACTGGAAATTCAGGTGTTGTTCTGATAGTCTGCGGCTGCGGTACAAGCATGAGGCAGGCTCAGTCTCAGGCTTATGGCAGGATCAAGCAGATTAACATCCCTCATATGTATTACCGTGATGATATAGGAGACAGATGGTTAGAGGATAGTGACAAGCTTCATTCTTGGGGTTATCTCAGGGAGATATAATTTAATAGCATTCTAAGGCAGCCCTGAATAGATGTTCCAGTGCTTTTTGGTATAGGTTGATGTATTCTGGCAATACTGAAGCTATCTTTTGAGGGTCTGATGTGATCAATCTGTCTATAGTCCCGTCAAAACCAAGATCCACCAATGTTGTTTCTCCGATTATCAGCTGCGCTTCCCTCCTGCCTTCACTCCTATACAGAAAAAGTTTTACTGGTGTATCTGATAAGATTAGGTCTATGCCTTTGCCTTCTATTCCTTGCTCATGAAGATCATGGCTTCCTTCTCTTTGGACATAGTTATATACTACAGCTGTCCTGTCAATCACAGGCTGCGGCTTTCTCTCTTGATATGTGCTGCATCCTGCCGAGAATGCAAGAGCTCCTATCAGAAGAATATCTCTTAGCTTTATCATCTTGATATCTCTGCTCTTAAGTCAAATGAGGTTGCTTTTGTTATCTTCACGTTCAAGGTCTTTCCTAGAAGATTGTCTCCTTTTACGATCACCGGCTTGTATGATCTGTTTCTGCCAATATAGGATTCTTCTTTTCCTTTTTCTGTGACAAATATCTTTCCTTTCCAGCCTATCCATTCCTGGTTGTTCATGTATGCTATCTTCTGGTATAGTTCTGATATCTTTTTTGTCCTTTCTTTTACTGTTCTGCCTCCTAATTGGGGGGCTTTTGCTGCTTTTGTCCCTGGCCTTGGCCAGTATCTGCTTACATTTATGATATCTGGCTTTGTGTATAACAATAGTTTGACTGTCTTGTCAAAATCATCGTCATCTTCTGTTGGGAATCCGCAGATTATGTCTGTGCTTATCGTTATGTCTGGCATCTCTTTCCTGAACTTTCTCATGATTTCGTAGAAATCTTTGGATGTATGGCTCCGGTTCATGTCTTTCAGAACTTTGTCTGATCCTGACTGGACTGGGATATGGAGGAACTTGTACATCTTTTTGTCCTTGAATATCTTTATCAGCTCATCAAGGTGCTTGCGGATATATCCTGGATTGGACATTCCTAACCTTATCTTGAAGTCTCTCGGGATGCTTATTATATCTTTCAGCAGCTTGACTATGTTATAGCCTATATCATGCCCATATACAGAATTGTCCTGTGATGTTATCCATATCTCTTTCACTCCTTCAGATACAGCTTTTGATATATGCCTTATTATGTCTCTTGGCTTTTCTGAGATCAAGCCTCCTCTGGCTTGTTTTGTCTTGCAGAATGTGCAGCAGTCATTGCATCCCTGGCTTATCGGGACGATCTCTATATAGGGGTTTTTTCTTATTTTTGAGATGTTCAGCCTTGTGGAGTTCTTTCTTGATACTTTCCGCACAAACTCCCCTTTTAATGTTGCTTCTGCTACGTCAACTATCTTAGATATATCATATGTTCCTATCTGGGAGTATCCTTTAACGTCTTGTGATTGAGGTATGCATCCTGCTACCACTATCTTCTTCTTTTTCTCAGACATCTCTTTCAGTTTTTTCCAGAATGAGGTTTCAGTCGGGCCTTTTACTGTGCATGTGTTGAATACTATGAGTTCTGCATCTTCATGCTTCTTTAATATGTCGTGGCCTGCTTCCTTTAGGAGTCCCTGCATTATCTCTGAATCAGCGATGTTTGCGCTGCAACCTTGCGTTATGAATGCTATCTTGGCCATTAAAAATTTCAAAATTCAGAGCTTCATTAAAAACTTAATGTTTTTTATGGTAATCCTCGATAGCAGCTCGAAGTGCTTTTGTCCCTAGTATGCTGCAGTGGTGTTTTATTGCGGGTACGTCTTCAAGCTGGTTTGTTATATCCCTGTCCTCGAGCTTCATCGCTTCGTCTAGCGTCTTTCCTTTTGCGAGCTCGCACATCATGTCTGATGCTGCTATTGCTGCTACGCATCCGTATGTCTGGAACTTTATGTCTATAATCCGGTTATCATTTACTTTGATGTATACCCTCATGACATCTCCGCATCTGATGTTGCCTACTTCGCCTATGCCGTCTGCATCCTTGATCTCTCCAACATACTTTGGATTTTTGAACCTATTTAGTGTTTTTTCTGAATACATTTCTTATCACCTTCCCTATCGGTGAGATATATCTTAGTTTTTCTACTATTTTTGGTATCACTTCAAGCGCATAGTCTATCTCTTCTTCGGTTGTGAATCTTGATAATGTCAATCTTAAGCTGCCGTTGGCTTCTTCATGTGTCAATCCCATCGCCATCAGCACATAGCTTGGCTCTAATGTTTTTTCAGAGCATGCTGATCCTGTCGAGCTGCATATAAGATTCTGGTCTAATAGTCCTCCTATCGCTTCTCCTTCTATCTTCTTGAAGCTTATGTTTACATTGTTGCATAGCCTTTTCTCTCCTTCAGGCCCGTTTAGCTTTACTTCTGGGATCTTCATTATGCCTTCTATCAGCTTGTCTCTAAGCTTTGTTATGTGTTCAACATGCTTTTTGTGCATGCCTATCCTCACTGCTTCTCCAAATCCTACAGCTCCAGGTATGTTTTCTGTCCCTGATCTTCTGTTGAGCTCTTGTCCTCCTCCGTGCTGCCATGTTATCATCGGGGTTCCTCTTTTGATGTATAATGCTCCTACTCCTTTTGGCCCGTGTATCTTGTGTGCATTGATCGTTACCATATCCAGATTATATTTTTTCACGTCAAGCTCTGTCTTTGTGTAGCTCTGGCATGCATCTGTATGAAATAATATCTTGTGCTTCTTGCATATCTCTCCTAATTTCTCAAGATCTTGTATCGTCCCGACTTCATTGTTGCCGTGTATGACTGAGAACAATAAGGTTTTGGGGGTTATGGCTTTTTCCAGTTCATCAGGATTCACAAATCCGTCTTTGTCAACATTTAGGTATGTAACTGTAAATCCCTGTTTTTCGAGCCATCTGCAGCTTTCGAGTATGCATTTATGCTCTACTTTTGTTGTTATTATATGATTCTTGTCTTTGTTTGCAAATGCTGCTCCTTTCAGCGCCCAGTTGTTTGATTCAGTTCCCCCAGATGTAAAGAATATCTCGTCAGGCCTTGCGTTGATGGATTTTGCTATGATGTCTCGAGCATCTTCTATTGCATTCCTTGCATCTCTTCCGAAGCTGTGCACTGATGATGCGTTTCCATACTTCTTG
>CAZGIN010000021.1:0-12483 GCA_964526585.1 uncultured Methanosarcinales archaeon | reverse complement strand
TCCTTATCTAACAGCTTGTGGCCTCTCCTGATAGCAAGCTTGACAGATCTCTTCAGATCGATATCACGATAACGGTCTCCTTTCCGGTAAGGCTTATCTTCCCCTTTATCTCCATAATGAGAAGATTTTTTTGAGAACTTTTCTCCAGAAAGGCCTTTAGGGTTGAGGCGGTCAAGCTCTTCAACATACATAACCAAAGAAGCAAGCTCTAATCCCTTATCTTGTATGTCTCCGTCCCTGCTGACAATACCTTCACGCTGAAGATCCTTGAGCTTCTGCGTCATCCTTTCCTTCATCTCACGCTGAAACTCAGGAATGTTAATGTTCTTCTTTATATAAGAAGGATCATAACCTGAAAGAAGCCTGAAGATAGAAGCACCATAAATGTGTTCAGCAAGGGCATATTCCTGCTTAAGCTGGTCCATCATCATGTCTGGACTGAATGCAGAGAATCCTTGGTTTAACGCCTCAGAGACAAGCTTGCCGTCGTCTATGCGCTTCTGATCGTGATCGACAACACTTTGCAAGACATTATCTCCTCTATCCTGCTTGTCAACCTTGCCTTTTTCAGTTTCCTGCTTAGAATAATCCTCTATCTCTGTGAATACAGAATCAGAGCTAGGGAACATCACCCTCTAATTCTATATTATGCTCCTCGCAGAACTTTACAAACTCTTCCTTGATAAGATCTGCAGGATCCTTAAGATACTTGACGCTAGGCTTAAGCTCGATCCTGTGCGATAAAACAGAGACAACAGCTTCCCTTATATGGGAGAACTCAACAGCCTTCTTTGAATCGATCATAGCATTGCTGACAGCCCTGTTGTACAAGCTGATAGAAGCCCTTACAGAAGGCTTTTTCAGAAGCTTATCTGAAGACCTCAATGACCTCACAAACTTGACCATCAATGCATAAAGATCCTTAGGAAAGCTTATCGTAGGATGAGTTATCTTTCTTATGTCAACAATATCCTCCTCATATTTCTGCGACTCAGGATATGACATGTAGACAACATCACATCTGTCCAGGAAAACCTCACTTACTTTTTCAGTGGATTCATCTCCTGGATTCATGGTTCCGATAAAGATGAAGTCAGCAGGAAGATCGACAGTATAGCTTCCAAGAGTAGCTTTGCCTTCCTGAAGGACCTGAAGCAGGGCGTTCTGAAGCTTTTGGGGCGCTCTGTTGAGCTCGTCAAAGAATAGTACTCCTTTATCAGCCTTGAAGATCTTTCCAGGAGTGAAAGCCTCTATCGAAAGAGGGCCGTATTTTAACGCTTTGATGGGGTCAATGTCTCCCAGAAGATCCTCAGCAGTAAGGTCAGGAGAGCCTTGAACCCTTATGAAACGGTCAGCTCCTTTGAGGACTTTCTTCTTGCTGCCGTCTTTTACATGAATGTCTGGGAGAAGGACGGCTATGCTTCTTGCAAGAGTAGTCTTTCCGATCCCGGGAGGGCCTACAATGATTATATTATGGCCGCTGATCAATGCAGACTTAACTTGTCTTTTGGTGTTGTCCTGTCCGATAATCTCAGACAAAAAATCCTTTTTCGATACGATCTTCAGCAGTTCTTCTGATTTCATAAGCCGATAGTGTATAAGGGAATGTATATAAGCATTTGGCTAAAGAAATACGATAAAAATAAAAAGGAAAGAAAACATGCGTTTGGTTTTTACCTTTTCTTAGACCTCTTTGCTGCTTTCTTCATAGGGGATCTTTTAGCAGCCTTTTTCTTCATAGCTTTCTTGGCTGGCTTCTTTTTCACAGCCCTTTTGGCGGATTTCTTCTTCATGGTTTTCTTTGCTGCTTTTTTCATAGATTTTGCCCTTACGCTTATGCGCTTGACGATCTTCATTCCCATAGGCTTTGCCTTCTTAACTACTCTTTTTGCAAAAGGCTTAGCTTTTTTTATCGCTCTCTTTGCAATAGGCTTTGCTTTCTTGATAGCCTTTTTTGCGAGTGGCTTTGCTTTGCTGACAACTTTCTTAGCAACAGGCTTTGCTTTTCTCATGCCTCTCCTAAACAAGGATCTTGCTTTTCTCATGATTCTCATCTTTTCACCTCACAATGTTTTCATTTCTTTCAATTAATAAATCTTTTCCTTCCCCTCTTTGAAGATAGAGGAGACAAGCGCAGCACCTAAGATAAATGCGCCGACAAAAAATATGACCGGAATGACGGGAACTTCTTTATAGGTTATCAGGCCTGGAATGCGGCTCATCAAGGAGCCTGCAACAAGCATAGAGGCTATGATTACGCCATATGAAAGCCTGTTGCTTGAACGGTCGATGGACATGCCCAATCTTTTTATGTCAGTATCTTCTATATCGACCTTGACAGTGCCGTGCTTCAGCTTCCTTATGAGCTCCAATGTTTCATGAGAGAAATCATCTGCAAAGCTTCCAAGTTTTCTTGCCTGTGCTGAAAGGTTTGATAATGAAGCTTTCTTCGCAGCCCTCTTCGCAAGAAGGCGCTCAACTCTCGGAGTGAACTCTTTCCTGAAGTTAAGCTTTGGATCAATATACAGGCAAGTCCCTTCAGCAGTAACCAATGCTTTTGCAAGAAGAACAACATCACCAGGAATAGTGATATGGTTATCATAGCAGCTGTTGAAAAGCCTGTGAAGCATCGATGTAACTTTCTCCTCAGAAATCGAAGCTCCCTGATACTCATCGACAATATCTCCGACCTCAAGCCTGAACTTCTCAAAATCAGTCTGGTCAGAAGAAGCTCCAGCTTTTATCAATGCGTTGAATACAACATCAGAATCCTTATGGACGATCCCTGCAAGAAGCTCGAGCCCGACATTCTTCAGCCTTGCGTTCAGCGTCCCTACGATACCAAAATCCAAGAGAGCAAGCCTGCCGTCGCTCATCACCATTATATTGCCTGGATGAAGGTCAGCGTGGAAGATATCCATCTCTAATACTTGAGATAAGACTGAATCTATCAAGTTGTGGGCAAGAGAAGCCTTAGGCTTTATATCTGAGAGCCTTTTTCCTTTTATGTACTCCATGACAAGAACCTTGTCGTTTGAGAGATTTTCATACACTTTAGGTATCCTGATTATCTTTGAATTCCTGAAATTATCATAAAACTTCCTTATGTTATTCGCTTCAAACCTGAAGTCAAGCTCTTTTTTGGTATAATCCTCAAATTCAGAGACGATCATATTTGCAGGAACCTTTCCGAGCTTTTTTGCTTCGATGCGTTCAGCGAAATAATGCATTATATCAATATCAGCAGAGAATTTCTTTCTTATGTCAGGCCTCTGCACCTTTACAACTACCATCTTCTTGTTCTTCAAAGAAGCCTTATGCACCTGGGCTATCGAAGCAGACCCTATAGGATCCTCATCAAAAGTCTGGAACACATCTTTAAGAGATGTTCCAAGCTCTTTCTCGATTATGGATTTAACTGTCTTGAAAGGAAGAGGCTTTACTTCATCCTGAAGCTTGCGGAACTCATGGCAGTATTCAGCAGGAACAAGATCAGGCCTCAAGCTGAGAAGCTGGCCAAGCTTGACGAACGCTCCCCCCAAATCCTCCATGCTCTGGCGGACTCTTTTAGGGAGTGAAGTAGGCTCATCAAACCGGGAAAATCTTTTGACAAAATCTATATGATACTTCAACCCAAGCTCTGCAATGACATATCCTAAACCATTCCTCATAAGAACATTCGCAACCTGAGAAACCCTGTTAATATCACGGATATTCCTGACAAAACTCATTCAAGCACCTCTTTTACAATAATTCACGTCTTTGAATTTAAATAGTTTGCCCCTCTTGAGGGGTTTGCAAACATTTTTATAAGCCCTCAAGTTCGCAATTGGAATGGGTTATGAGCTGATCATCACAGAAAAACCGCAGGCAGCGAAGAAAATAGCAGAAGCTTTGGCTGATGGAAAGCCGATAAAAGAGTCGGTAAATGGTGTTCCGTACTACAAGATAACGCATGGAAAAAAAGACATTGTAGTTGCGTGTGCAGTAGGACATCTATATACAGTAGCTGAGAAAGACAAAGGAAGATGGAAATATCCAGTATATGATGTTGAATGGGTGCCTAGTTCTGAGTCGAACAAAGAATCAGCTTTTACAAAGAAATATCTTGCAGTGATAAAGAAACTATGCAAAGATGCATCTGAATTTACAGTAGCAACAGACTATGACATAGAAGGAGAAGTAATAGGAGTAAATGTCATAAGGTTTGCATGCAAGCAGAAAGATGCGAACAGGATGAAATTCTCAACCCTTACAAAAGGGGACCTTATAGAAAGCTATGAGCATAAGTCAAAAACATTGGACTGGGGCCAGGCAAAAGCAGGACTGACAAGGCATGAGCTGGACTGGCTATACGGCATCAACCTTTCAAGAGCTTTAACTTTATCAGTCAAGAACGCTACAGGAGGATTTAAGATATTGAGTTCTGGAAGAGTACAAGGCCCTGCGCTTAAGATATTAGTAGATAAAGAGAAAGAGATACAGAACTTCAAGCCAACACCATATTGGATGGTGCAGCTGCTTTCTGAAAAGAACAAGCAGCAGATAGAAGCATGGCACAAAGAAGACAAGTTCTGGGAAAAAGAGAAAGCGCAGAAAGCATATGATAAGGCTAAGTCTGCCAAGACAGCAAAAGTAGAAAAGATAGAGAACAGAGAGCAGAAATCAAACCCTCCTTTTCCATTTGACTTAACAAGCCTTCAGGTAGAGGCCCACAAGACTATCAACATAGTGCCAAAAAGAACACTGGAGCTTGCGCAGAACTTGTACATAGGAGGGTATATATCTTATCCAAGAACAAGCTCGCAAAAACTGCCTCCTGCAATAGGATACGCAAAGATACTTGAGGCGCTTAAGAAACAGGACAAGTTTGCTGCCGGGGCTGCTTGGGTATTAACAAAGTCAAAGATGAAGCCAAATGAAGGAACAAAGACAGATGAAGCTCACCCAGCAATATATCCAACAGGGATAGCACCTCATTTTAAGGATCCGAAAGAAGCAGACCTGTACGAGCTTATTGTAAGAAGATTCTTTGCAGTATTCGGAGAGCCTGCTGTGCGTGAGAGCATGATCGTAAGCATAGATGTAAACTCAGAGCCGTTTGTAGCAAAAGGGATAAGGACAAAAGTCCAGGGATGGTTTGAACTATATGGGCGATTCGTCATGCTGAAAGATGAAGAGCTTCCTGCGCTGAAAGAAGGCGAAGAGATACCTGTGAAGAAGCTGAGCCTGCTTGATAAAGAGACGCAGCCTCCAAAAAGATATACTGCAGCTTCTATAATCAAAGAGCTTGAGAAAAGAAACCTTGGGACAAAAGCCACAAGAGCTGCGATAATAGACAACCTATATAACAGAGGATATGTGAACGAGAAGAGCATAGAAGCCACAGAGCTTGGAATAAAGACATCTGACATATTAGGAAAGTACAGCCCTGAGATACAGGATGAAGAGCTGACAAGAAGCTTCGAAGATGAGATGGAAGACATAAGGAAAAAGAAGAAAACTACTGATGAAGTTATCGATCATGCAAAAAATGTACTAGGAGATACTTTAAAGAAATTCAAAGAGAAAGAAAAATTCATAGGAAAAGAGCTAGGAGAAGCAAACATAACGACAAGAAATATCATGACACATATAGGGAAATGCCCTGTATGCAAGGAAGGGGATCTTCAGATCAGAAAAGGAAGGTTCGGGAGCTTCATAGCATGCAACAAATACCCTGACTGCAAGACAACATTCAGCCTTCCGACCGGGATAATAAAGCCGACTGACAAGATATGCGAAAGCTGCGGCATGCCTATGGTGAAGATCATAAAGAAAAGATCTGCACAAGACATATGCATCAACCCAAAATGCAAGTCAAAGATCACAGCAGACAAGGAAGCGCTGCAGGAGATGAAAGACATCGAAAAAGGAGCAGTTGAGAAAGAATGCCCTAAATGCAAGGAAGGAAAATTAGTTGTGCGAAAGTCGATATATGGTGCATTCTTGGGTTGTAGTAATTATCCAAAATGCAGGTATACAGAAAGATTAGACGGGGAAGAGCATTCTAATCTTCCAAAGTTTGGCGAGAAAGCTAAGGTTGCTAAGACAGCTAAACCAAAGAGTTCTAGGAAGAAGAGTTCAAGCCAGAAAAAGCCAAGAGTTTCGAAACCGAGAACTTCTAAGAAGGCTAAAGCCAGCGAGACTACTGTTAAGAGCACGGATTTGTGAATACTGTATCTTGTTTTTATCTTTCTTCCCGTTCCCTTCTCTCTTCTTCTTCGTCCATTTTTTGTTTATCTCCTTTTTTTAGTTGCACAAACACTTTCAAATAGACCGATCCATTCGGGACCAGCAAGGCCCATTGATTTTAATTGAGATTTAGTAAAACTTCCTCGAATTTCTACAGAGTAACCAATATCTTCAAGGGTTTTTATTTTATTAACAGTTTCCTCATCTTTAAAAAAACATCCTGAGATAAAATATTTTCCATCCGGAATCAAAAGAGTATAAACATCTTTAGAAACATCTCTAAAAAATTTTCTCTCCCATCTCAAGGAGTGTGCATATAATTGAGGACTATCAAAAAAAGAGGTTGCTATTGCAATATCGTATTCTCTTCCATTTAATAATTCAGGGAGTCTTGTTCTAGTTAAATCTGCAACTACATGTTCATATGGAACATCAGCATATTCAGGAAAAATATCTACATTTGTAACAATCGCTCCTAAGTCAGTAAGAAAATGAGACAAATGAGGGTCAAAAGTCCCATTTTCATTGTCTCCCATCCTTAAACTAGTTCCTCCACCTATGTTTAGAATTCTCTTGCCATCTCTGCATCTTTCAGGTAGGTCCATCATATCATAACTAGGCAGTTTCCAAAGATATTTTGAACCTTTATGGTCCTTATAATGATCGATAAAAGCCTTTGCTAAAGGATTATCATGATCTAAAGAATTTCTTTCAGGATTTGCATCATGAAACCCTTCAATTTTCCTTGCTAGTTCTTCGTCCATTTTCAATCTCCATTATTCATCTCCCTGTCCATCCTACCTTCAAAAGTTTCTGATTTAAAGAGCCCTAAAAAATGAATAATTTTCTCCAATCTTCCAAAAACATCATGATGACAAACAATACTATCTCCCACATCTTTTACGGCTGCATTATATCCCTTGCAAGAGTATTGTCCTTGAGCATCAGATAAACTCGAACATATATCCAATACATCTTGAGGCGGGTTTTTTCTGTCCCAATCCGGATCATCAAATTTAGCCTGAAGCTCAGCGCTCAAATAATATCGGCCGCCCTCAAAATAAAGATATCCCACAAATTCTACATCCAGATCATTTTTCTTTCTAAGGCGGAGCCCAATGCCCTGAGCAGATACTTCATATCCGAGATAGTGTTCAAATACAAACAGTACTCTACCATCCATATGTAATTCGTCCTTTCCTATTAATCTTTTCTTTGTCATTTTGATCTCCCCCATCCTTCACCCTAAGAGAGTAGTACCAATCGAAACATTTATATATTTGCTACTATATAGATATAGTAGTATGGGCGATTTTCAGGAAATACTTGGGAAGATCGGGCTTACAAGCCAGGAATCTAAGGTTTATCTAGCACTGCTGACACTGCAGGAAGCTAAGACAGGACCCTTATGCAGGGAGACAGGCATCGCTTCCTCCAATATCTACAAGATCCTTGAAAAGCTTCTTGAGAAAGGCCTGATAAGCTATCGCGTGCAGAATAACATCAAGACATTCATGCCTTCTGATCCTGAATCCTTGAATGAGCTGTTCCTTCAAAAACAGAAATCACTGGAACAGGAAAGGCAGGAGATCCAGAGTCTTGTGAAGAAGCTGAAAACTAAAGAGATCAAAGAAAAGCCCCAGTCAAATTACAAGTATTATGAAGGGATCTCAGGAGTAAAAGCGATGTGGCATGAGATAAATTCCAAGCTGAATAAAAACTCTGAAGAAAGGATATACGGAACAAAAAGGCCTGCATTCGAGAGGCTTGTAGGATTCTACGATGAACACCACAAGATAAGGAACAAGCTGAATGCAAAGGCAAAGATAATCATACCAAAGGAATTCAAGGAGCTTGCACAGAAAAGAGAAAACAAGAACACCAAGACCAAGACAATTGATCTGAAAAATGAAGCAGAATGGGGCATTGTTGACGATCTGCTTTACATCCAATATATCATCACAAAGAAACCAAGAGGATTTCTGATCAAAGACAAGATCTTTGCTGAAACATTCAAGCAAGCATTTGATAAGATCTGGGAAAATTCCTAAAAAGCACTGATCTATAGAAATCTGTTGTGATAATATAGTAACAAATTTATAAAGAATAACCCATTATTCTACAATATGGGGTTAAGGAGTTTAGTCATAAGCGGATTAGTAGCACTTTGTGTAGGCTGCACTTCGAAACAGGCTATAGATGATTCTCGTTATGTCAGGCCTACATTTGGTGATACGCCTGCAGTAGTACAAGCTGATGATTCTTATGGGACACTTGAGTATGCTGTTCAGGAAGACGCTGTTGAAGAAGCTCCTGATGCACTAGATGTTGAGCCAAAGCCAGACAGAATGGAAGAAGCGGTTAATGGGCTATTACAAAGGGTACGAGACGAATCCTGGGGGCTAGATCTTTTTGCTCCGCCAGTAGAACTTGAAGATGGCAGGTTTCCTGATATTACCTATTATAACTTGGATTGTCTGCAAAACCTAAATCCTGAAACAGCTGCAGAACTTGTTGTGGGACATCTTCTGAATCATCCTGAGGATTATGTTGTTGCGGAATATGCGAGCTACTCTAATCAAGGAAAATATGAAAAAAGCTACAAAGCAACAATGGTTCGTCAAAATGATGCAGGTCCTTATTTTTTGGAAATAAAGATAGTGCCTAATAAATCAGATGAATCACTTGAGATTGAGTATTTTGCCATTCCTTTAGGTGAGCGTGAGATCAGAAGGGGATTGGGATTGGAAGGACATCTGGATCCAGCAGAGATAATGGCGTATGCGATGTTAGCAAGGATGGGGGTTGGTGCACTAGTGGATACCCCAGAGGGGAGTTACATTAGTTCTAATACTATTACAACAAAAAGCTATTTGGTAAGGACTGTATTTGATATGATGAACAAAGCTCTTGACAGGAGCGATTAGATATTATTCTAAAACCAAAGCTATTAATATCACTTCTTGTTCTGAAATATCATGAAGAAAGCAATGATATTAGGGATGGCAGTATTTGTGTTCTTGATGATGTCAGGATGCGTATCTGCATTCGAAAGATCAGGGCATATACATATACTTGCAGTGAACGAAGCAAAGGATGAAGTGATAAAGCAGGGGAGCGTCGCAGACCTTTATCTTGAGATAAAAGACGGCGAAGGAAGGGTATTTATCGAGACATTCCCTTTTGCACAATATGATACTCAGATCAGCACAAGATTTGCAAAGGAAGTTGCATGCAAATTTCTAGAGAAAGACTGTTCAAGATATGACTTTTTCTATAGGATAGAGGCGGATGCTTCAATCATAGGGGGGCCGAGCGCAGGAGCAGCGATAGGAGTGTTGACAGCAGCGCTTCTTGATAACAGCAAAGTTGATGATGATGTAGCTATAACAGGGACAATGACGTCCGGAGGCATAATCGGGCCAGTAGGCGGAGTAAAAGAGAAGATAGAAGCAGCACAGGAGAAAGGCCTGAAGAAAGTGATCATACCAAAGCAGGGAGAGATCCAGAATCTTGACAACGTAACATTAAATTATACTCAATATGGAAAAGAGCTTGGGATAAAAGTGATAGCAGCAACAAAATTGGGAGAAGCTCTTGAAGAAGTGACAGGAAAAAGATATCCTACTCATGACGGAGATATCTCTGTCGACGGCTCATACCAGGAAGTTATGAGAGGGCTGGCTCTTGAGCTTTGCCAAAGATCAGAATCACTGAAAAATGAATATGAGAGAGAGCTGAACAAGGTAGAAAGAGACCTGAGCGGGACTGATATAGAAGGCGTAACTGAAGATACCCTAAACTATACGCGGCAGGCAGACGAAGCATTCTCAAGAGGAGACTATTACAGCGCAGCATCATACTGCTTCGGAGCAAACGTAAACTATCATTACATGGACTT
Source organism: uncultured Methanosarcinales archaeon (assembly GCA_964526585.1). Lineage (GTDB taxonomy): Archaea > Nanobdellota > Nanobdellia > Woesearchaeales > CAZGIN01 > CAZGIN01. The sequence goes on along the minus strand of CAZGIN010000021.1, from coordinate 2,348 downwards.
TTATCTTCAGGATATATCAATTCCCAGTACTCTTGAGCTAGTTAACAAAACAAGACAAGAGATACAAAAAGAACGTGCTGATCTTTTCGGAAGGAAGATAAGCACAATAACAGACCTTCAGACTTTCATGATAGTGTCTGAAAGGCTGAGGGAATCAGAAGAGCTGCTTGAAACTGTATATGAGACGATCAACAATACTGCGCAAAGAAGCTATGGGATTGCTTATAGTATCGAGAGGCTTTACAGCGCATATTCCTGGAGCTCGTTCTTTGATACGAAAGGAGAAGAATATAACTTTGATCAGGAAAGCCTTCAGGAAGGATGCACACTCAAGCTGCTAGAAGCAGAAGAGCTGCTGAAATATGTAAGCATATACTATCCTCCTGCAGTTGAGGAACAGACAGACATGCTGAATGCAGCAAGGAAAGACAAAGAGAATAAGGACTATATCTCATGCCTGTTCAAGGCATCTAAATCCAAGGCAGAGAGCTCAGTCATAATGAGCGCGATAGGCGTTGACGAGGATATGCTTGGAGACCTCATAACACTTAAGCTTGAGGTAGCAAAGGAAGCCATACTTACCGAATCAATGAAAAAAAGATTTCCGATAGTAGGATACAGCTATTATGAATATGCAAATTCACTGAAAGAATCAAGCCCTTACTCTGCATTAGTTTATGCGGAATATGCTCTGGAGATGAGCAATCTTGACTTTTATTTCAAGAAGAAACATTCATCGGTAAATATCCAGATAGACTGGAAACTAGTGCTGATATTTGTGCTTGGAGCAGCGTTTGGGTATGTGTTGAGCATAAGGAAGCCTGGTAAGGGCGAAAGTAAGCAGAATAAAGGGATTCAAAAGAATCAAGTTAAGAAGAAAGCTAGGTCTAAGAAAGGTAAAAAGTGATTTTAAAACCCAATGAGGGCCTCCGAAATATGGCATCCCTGAGACCCCCAAAGGGAAAAAGAGGTGACTTTGAAGTTTTATATCAGTAATTTTAAGACAATGATGTCTAAAACCCCCTATATCACTCTAGAGTAGTACAGGTCATATTTAAAGATTTCTGTTGTTGAGTATTTAAGAATGGTAACATCAGCGATAGGTATCGGAAAAGTTGCGGAAGTATCAGGGAAAAATATTTAAATATTACAATGTATTACTATGTAATATGGAAGTTGTTAGTGTTAAATTTCAGGAGGATGTTTTGAAGAAGATAGATAATGGCATCAAAGAGCATAATTTTAATTCCAGGACAGAGTTTATCCGGGAAGCTGTCAGAGACAAGCTTGCTGGATTAGGCAGGGATGAGTTGCTTAAGGAATTTCTGAAAACCAGCGGGAAAGCAAAGAAAAAGACAACAGACGCAGATTTAAGGAGAGCTAGGGAGATAGCTTACAAGGAACTCGCAAAGGAAAGAGGTTGGGATTAGATATCTTCTGGTCTTATTACTCTCACAATATCCTTGAGGTTATTGAAATGCTTATCCTGGGTGACTAATACTGCATTGTTATTTCGTGCAATTATTGCATGCAGGACGTCGCTTAGCGGAAGATCCCGTTCTTTAGCAATTTTCGATGCTTCAGCATGATCTTTGGGGCTAGCTTCAGTCCTAATCAGTATTTTCATCATAAAAATCATCTGTAACATATACTCTATTTCTGTCTTGCTGAAAGCGATTTTCAGTTCCTCAACTAATAAATCTGAGAACAGCAATTTATCTTGATTTTCGATTATTTTATAGAAAAGATTCGTGGCGTATTTTCCTAGGGGCCGGCCTTCCGGACCAAACCTATTCTCAAAATGATCTCTCCAAATGCAAGTGTCAAGGTAATAAGCATCAGGCATCTGCGTCAGAGACAACTAGCATTTAATAATGATTACCTGCACAAATCCGGAAACCTTCCGTTTTTTTAGGGTAAACGCATTTTAAAGAATCTAGATTCTTGTTTGGAATGAAAAGATTTGGGATTATATGGATTTTGTTTGGGATTATATCTGTTCTTCTTTCAGGGTGCACTGATATTGGAGCAGATACTTATGAGATAAGGGATAACATCACTGTTGAAAACATAATGTTTTGTCCAGAGCAGGATTGTTTGGGATTATTTCTGAACATTACAAAAGATGCTGAATCTTTGGACTGCGCATTATTTGACCTAGATTCTGAAAAGATAATAGATCGTCTGCTTGAAAAGAGAGCAAGAGTTGTAGTGGATGGAAACCAGATTAAAACTTTGAAGGATTATAACTTTAGATTTGATGACAACAACCAATATATGCACAACAAATTCTGCGTGATAAATAAGAGCGTTGTGTGGACAGGATCGATGAATCCAACGCATAACGG
>CAZGIN010000020.1:0-12771 GCA_964526585.1 uncultured Methanosarcinales archaeon | reverse complement strand
ATCTTCTGCTCTCCTCTAAGATCGTATAACCTGTACAAAACCTTGATGCGCGAATCTTTTACTGCGAGCTCTATCTCCTTTGTCTCCAAAGGCTCTTCTGACTCTTCAATCTTCCGCAGTATCTTTTCCTTAAGGTTCATCTTTACTTCCCATCCCTTTTTCTCCTTTGTCGCTTTTATAGGCCTCTTCAAGCTCTTTCAGGATGCGCTTCCTAGGCTTTGCAGGCTCCTGATCCTGCGCATGCTTATCTTCAGATCTTGCAGGGATTTCCTTTCCGTCATTTTCTGCAGCCTGCGCTTTTTCTTTGCCTTTTCTGAAAAGATCAGATATGTACAGCATATTTATGTCATCAAGTGAAACGTCTTCAGGATCATTGGAAAGCTGCCTGCTGTAGGTCTCCTTAAGCTCCTCAAGCATCCTGCCAGAAGGACTTATCTTCTCTGCAGGCTCAAGCTCAAGATAATAGTCATCTGAAGAAGCATCCTTTATCACATGCTCAGGATCAACATTCACCCCTATCTTCTCAAGATTCTCGATATCTTCGATTAAGCTTTCCTCGCTTACATCAGTATCCTGTCTTGGCTGTTCAGATTTTTTATGCAAGCGATCAGGGATATCCTCTTTTTTAGGGCTATAAAGCTTAACAGGCTTTTCATGCGCTCTTTCGCTTTCTACGGAACAGCTGCCTGCACCAAACCTGCTCTTGATATTTTCAAGTATCACATCGATTCTTCTGACAGGCTTTTCATCATCATATCTTGTATCCTGTTTCTCTTCCCTTGAGAAGAACTGCGAAACAGGCTCTTTTTTTGCAGAGAAATTCAGAGATCCATCCAGCTTTGCTTCTTTCTCAGCAGCTTCTGCCATCTTCTTTTCTTCGATCTTTCCAAGCTTGGAATCGCGCCATCTTGAGAACTTTTCCATCAATATGTCGATCCTTCGCTCGGGAGGATAATAATAATCATTCATCTTTTTACGGGCTTTCCGAACCTTTCTTTGAGAAATCCACTCATTAAGCCTGTGCTGAACTGAAGGAGAATAATCATGCTTTGGAGAATAAGAAGAGCGGCCATATCCAGGATCAAATATCCTGTTGCTGCGCTTCCTCTTTAGATCTGCGACCCATAAGCCGAGCCTGTCAAGCAAGACCTGATAACGCCTTCTTTCTCCAGAAGACGCAGAAGGCGCATAGCTCTTCTTTGAAGGAGCATAATATCTATGCCTATCTCTTGAGTGAGGGAAAGCAACAGCAGCTCCGATCAGTATAAGGCCTATGATCAACAGGATCCACAGTATTATGCTCTTGCTTGCGCCTATGTTCTTCTCCAAGACACCTCCTGCTCCAGGAAGGCCTGTAACTCTGCTTCCAAGAGCTGTCTGAAGGCGCCTTTGCACCTCCTTGAACTGTGCATCAGCCTCTTCTTCTGAAATATCCCCCTTAGTGAGGTATCCTACAATGCGGTCCATAGTGTTGACGCTGTCAGTGATGAGGAAGATCTCTTCATCTGTGAACCTTCTGTTGGCTTCCATATCAGAAAGAAGCTCAAGAAGATACCTCTTGTTCTCAAGGATCAGGCTTGTAAGGTTTTCGCTTATAGAGATGTTGTCAAGCTTCTGATCCCACTCAACTACCACAACTATCTCTTTTGCAGACCTCCTGATGGTTTGGTAGTCAACACTCCAGTTTAAGAAATATACTCCAGTTTCGTTGAAAACGCCGTCAACATACAGCAGCCCGTCAGCTATGCTCAAGCCGGAAGAGGAGTTATAGCGCTGCAATGAGCCGTTTATCTTCTGCACTATCAATAGAGGATTGACCAATTTTTGTGCAGGGACAGCTTCTCCATCTTTTGTAACATCAGCAGCAAGCCTTCTTGTCTGATAAGTGTTCATCAGATCAGGGCTGACTCCCTGTATTATGAAATCCCCTCTACTGTGCACATAGAACGTCTTGGAATCATAAAGAGTTTCAGAAGGATTTGTATTTGTTACAGCCTCTACAATAGCGATATAGGTTCCTGTGAGATTATTCGAGACGTCAAACTCGTAATACCATATGCCTGGCTGGAGATATGTCATGGAAGACTCATTCACGACAGTGCTTTGGTTAGAGTTCACAAGGCGCTTGATAGAAACGACAACAGAGCTGATGTTTGCAGGAAGCGCAGCCTTGTCACAGAACCTTATGTCAGCAGCTATAAGGAGGAGCTCTTCAGGCTCTACTGTATCAGGGCTTATGGAAAGCTCGACAATATGGCCGGGGCATCCGCCGACTAAGGTTGTGGTCGCAGCTTTTGTAGTGAAATTATAGGCTCCAGAAGTGTTGCAGTACCCAAACTCATTGCACGCTGTTATATTGAAAAAGTAGGTTGTATTCGGGCTTAATCCAGAAAGGAACTGTGAATGGTTAAGCTGGAATATATCGTTTCCGAAAACTATCGACAGATTTGTTATGTTCAAGCCATAGAAGAAAGTCTGGTTCGCAAGCTGGTCAGTAAGCCATGTGATGGTTGCAGTAGTATCAGTTGTAGAAGAGGATACATTAATTATCTTGGGAGGCCACTGCCGCTCAACTATGACGAAATGAGTCTCGTATGCTGAAGCATATGAGCTGTTTCCGGGATAGACCAATGTTATATTCCTTACCCCTGTCGTGTTGAAACTTGTCTTGTTTGAGATGAAATCAGTGCCGTTGTTCGCAAGCACCCCATCTATATACAGCTCTATGATCCCTGTGGATGGAGATACAAGATATCCTGAAATGTTGAATACCTGGTTTAGGTTGACAGTAAGGTTTGCATCAGTGCTGTTCAATGTAAGATTAACCTCAGACGATCCCTGCGATACCGTGAAATACCATACGCCAGTATAGTTTGAAAGCCCGACATTGTCAAAAGCATAAGACTTCCAGTAATAGCTGCCGGGCTGGATGACAGCAGAATAGTTGTATACTCCATCTGTTGCTGATCCAGATATGAGGTTCATCGAATAGTTTGCAGGAGCCCCGCTTATGTTTGTCTCGATAAGCACATAGCTTACCTGGATGTCATCAAGCCATGTTATGTTGAAATACGACAAAGCTCCTGTATATGGAGAGGCTATAAATGTATTGTTGGAATTCCACCAAGGAGGGATATGAGAGTAATTAAGGATGAAAGTATTGTTGTCCTGCGAGAATGCTGAGTTTCCTTCAACATCATAGGCAAGGCAGTTCCAAGTGTAGTTTCCGTTAGGAAGCAATAAGCTCCAGTTCGCAGATGCATATGTTCCTGAAACATAAGCAGTCTGGTTGAGCTTGAACGACGTGTTCTGATAGCCGGTAATGTATAAGCTTATGTTTGTAATGTTGATGTTGTCTGTTGCAGAACAGTTGAACCTGACTGTATTTGGGTCAATAGTGTCATTATAATATCCTGTTGGGGGATAGTTCAGGGTTACATTAGGAGGCTGGATATCTGTGTAAGAAATGTTTATCTTAGGGACTATATTCGGATCAGTAGGAGCATAATCAGAACTGATAAAACGCTTCTGGGAAGAAGCAGCGGTCTCTTCTGTGAAGATCATACCGAAGTTAGGGTATGTTCCGTCAATCCAGAGCTGCGCAAGTTCAGTTATGTTCCACCTGACAAAACCATAAGTTGTCGTGACAGACCGGTTGTCAAATGACTGGGAGTCATAATCACCTCCAGGACTGGTCCACGGATTGACTCCATCATAGCTGTTCCAAGTAACGTTAAGCTCAGTCCAGTTCTGCGTTATCCTGTGCACGCCTATGGTCGAGGTGACGCCGTTATTCGTGTCATAGAAATACATCTCAACATAGCCGTAATCCACCTGCACTCCGGAAGGTATATCTGAAAGGTTGAACTTAAGGAGGGTGGTGGCTTCAGGATCTCCAGGATTGCCATTGACCCGCAGCTGGTTATTGGTGCCATAGTTTGTATCCGGAGTAGCGTTCAGTATGCCTGCATCCACTCCAGTTATGTCATCAGGCTGCTCGAAGAACACAGGATCTGTTGAGTTAAAGAATCCTCTATAGATGCCGCCTGTTGAGATATATTTTACGAACTCGAGATCATCATTGCAGAACTCATATGAATAGTTGTAGTCATAGCACTTCCATAATGACGTTCCGTAAGCGGTCCTGTAGTAAGTTGCGTTCCTGAAGTTCAGAGGAGAAGGATCTATTATGTAATTTATAGGCCATCCGGTATCGTTGAGGATATCATCAACTATGAGATCATTATCGATCCTTGTGAAATTGTGGCCTTCAACAGTGATGTTGGTGAAATTCCCCCTTGAAGGGAACATATCGACCCTTACAAGGAATCCTCCAGGAGAATATGTCTTGACCTGGCTGTTGTTTATGAAATAGAGCTCATCGTCAAGAAGATTTATGGTGAAGTTGCTTTCGATGTAAGCAGCTCCTCCTGAAGCAAGCGAGAGAGTGTAATTTACGCTTTTGTTAAGGTTGAGGATCTTCTTCCACTTCTCGCCTTCACATGTCCTAGATGAGAAATTCCAATCAAGGCATTCAAAGACATCTCCAGTTACAGAAGTTGTCGAGAAGTTCATCTCAGAATAGTTTTCGATCTTAGGATAGACAGCAAAATTGTTCAGGAAGCTATATCTTGTGAAGTTGTCTATATCGATTATCTCTGTAAGATTCGTGAGGACAGTATAATTATAGAATATTACGCTGTTCACGCTGTTATCATCAGGTATGATCACTATGTCATAAGTTCCTGCTGAGATGTTCTCTGCTCCTGCGCCTGAGGAAGTGTTAACGTCAACCTCTCCTGAGCTGAGATCTATAAGCTCTATGGAAGCAGATATATTATTCCCGTCAGCATCCTGGATAGTCTCGTCAATCACCAATGTCCCGTTAGGAGCTCCTGGAGGGAATATTATGTTCAACAGCCACATCTCTGAAGAACCGTTGTTGAAAGAATCATCAAAACATGTTACGCTCCAGTTGACAGTCCCGTTATCAAGCCCTGTGATGAAGAAAGTCTGGGTTATGTTTTTGGTTATGGAATCATCTGTCGATACAATCACTCCGCCTATATACAGGCTGCAGTTGGTTATATTGCCGTTATCTGTTACATTATACCTGAAATACACCTCTCCGTTGGAATCGACGCTGTTGTTGTACGGCCTTATAAGGCTAACAACAGGAGGCTCTGTCTCATAGACATAGAAGTATGTAATCTCAGTGTTGTTTATGTTTCCTGAAGTGTCGTTAGCGAAGAAATATACATAGTACTGGCCTGTAAGGGAAGGGGTTGTGAAAGAGGTATTGTATTTGTCAGCCCCAGCAAAGCTTAAAGGAAGCACAACATAAGTGCCGTTAGGATAAGTTATGTTGGCGAAAGCATCATCAACCTGCCAATTATCAGTTATATCAGCGCTGATCTCGACAGGCTTGGATACATTATATATGGATCCTGCAGAAGGGATAAGGTTGAAAACATCAGGAGGCTGATCGTCTATCACAGTCACGACAAGGCTGATGCTGTAATACGTGTAGTTCTCATTGCCTGGATAACTAAGGTTTATAGTGAAGCTGTTCAGGCTTGTGAAATTTGTAAAGTTGCTGACAAATGATGATCCATTATTTACCAAAGAGCTGTTGACAAAAAGCTCGATGTAGCCTGATGGAGGGACAATCAAGTATCCTGAGATGTTGATCGCGCTGAATACACCTATTGTGATGTTGTCTGCTGTTCCGTTTAGCGTGAGGTTTAGTGTGGGTGCGGCTTTGTTGACTGTGTATGAGCTTGTGTTTGAGTAATAAGTATAGTTTTGTGTATCAGGTGTTGTGCAGTTGTACTGCCAGGATCCGGCCGGTATTGCCGTGTAGATGTTGTTTTCTCCTGTGATGTCTGTCCCGTTTCTTAGGAGTGTCGGCTGCACGTCTGTGCTGGTGCATGAGCAGCTGACATTTACTAAAGTACCATATGTCTGTGGGCTTAAAGGATCAAACAATAATGAGCATGAGCCTGAAGCCTGCTGGACAGAATAAACCCATCGGTATGTCAGGTTATTGTTTCCTAAGGAATCATTAGCGTATTCCCTCCAGGCATAAGAGCCAGCAGCAAGATCAGCCCAGGAATAGACAGAGACATTGCCTGCAAAAGATGAAACCGTATAATTCTGCAACATACCGGAGAAGTTATGCTCTATCAACACTGTATCCAAGCCTATGAGCGAGTCTATCCAAGTTATGTTGAACTGATAGGAAGCTCCCTGTGAGTATACTGCCGGGCCGGCCGGAGAAGTGGCGTTGCCAAACCAGAAAGGAGGGGTAGTATCAAGTATTATCCGCCTTGTTTCTGTACTGTTGCGGTTTCCGACTGTGTCATTACCTGATGCATTGATATAGTAATATCCGTCGGGAAGGCTTGTGAAATTGAATACCTGAGGCGATGATGCTCCGGTGTAGGAACTGACCAGCCCAGACGTGTTGTATAGATAGGTGATCATAGTATCAATATCAAGGTTATCTGTCATGGTAACATTTGTGAAGATATAATCCTGCGAATAGTTGCCTTCCTCAGTTGTCGGAGGAACGAATGCGATGAAAGGAGGAGTCTGGTCTATGAAGAATGCCCATGTAACTGAATAGTTGATATTCCCTGAATCATCCATGCATGTGACGTTCCATGAATGCGATCCTGCTGATATGCCTGATACAGAATAATTGACAGAGCTTGAATTCGGGGAAACGACATCCTCCCCGACAACTATATTGTCGACAGAAAGGTTGCATGAAAGGTTCAAGTCATAATTGTCGTACGCTGTCCAGTTGAAGCTTATAGTGCCTGAAGATGTATTGTACCCGTTAGGGGGGAAATTAAGATCTATCCAAGGAGCCCTGTCATCAAGGGTAGCATTGATGACGACAGTCCTGTTAAAGTCTCCCCAATCAGGCTTTCCAGACGAGTCAAATGCAAGGCAGTTCCAGATATATGTTCCTATGCCTAGCTCAAGGGCAACAGATGTCGAGTTGAAGAAACCTGAGATATCAGATGATTCGTTTGCGCTGAAATCCTGCGATGAGCTGTTGGTGATGTACAACGTGATATTCTTAAGGCTGACATCATCAGTAACGTTGCATTCAAATGTTACGTTCACAGGGAAGTGAGTGTCATTATAGAAACCGCCCGGAGGAGACACAAGCTCCACATCAGGTGGAAGCCCACCATAGAACCATGATGTTGTCGTGTTTATCTGGTTTAATGTATCGTTTGCGTAGTAGGTTATGTTATATCTTCCTTCAAGCAATGGTATCGTGAATGTAGCATTGTAGAGGGCTCCAATACCCAATGAAAGAGAAATCCTGAAGGATGTAGAGTTGGGATATGTGATATTTGCCCATACGCTTGATATCTGTACGTCGTCAGTAGCATTTGCAGATATCGTGACAGGCATGTCTGCAGAATAATTTGTGCCAGCTTCAGGCTTTGGATCGAATATCTTGGGGTATTCATCCCTTATTATGGTGCAGTTTACTTTCAGGTAGTCTTTTTGGTCGTCTATTGTTGAGAATACTGAGTAGTTTGCTGTGAAGTTCCCTATCTTGTCTGTGAGGCATGTGAAGTATGAGCTTTCTCTTGAGTCCTGCATGCTGTGCGCGCTCCAGTTGTTTGTTATCTCTGTGCAGTCTCCTGATTCGCAGAGCACGATGACTGCTGGATGGTATCCTGTCGAGGTTATGTTTCTCTTTCCTGGAATGTCTGTTGCGTTCTGAGTAGTCGTTCCGAGCTCTAATGGTATCATAGATGAAGGATCTGACCAATACACAGAAGCATTTGTCTTCAGGGTGAAGTTTGCATCTCCCCAGTCAGGGTTGCCTGCATTGTCATAAGCAAGGCAGTTCCAGATGATATCCCTAGACTTGACATTTGTCTTTACAAACTTCGTCGTGTTAAACACTCCGCTTATAGAGTAAGAGCCCGCAGCAGCCCACGATCCTGTATAGTTCCAGTAAAAAGTGATGTTCTTCAGGCCTATGTTATCAGAAACATTGCATGTAAAATTGATGTTGATCTCTGTAGTAACCAAACCGTCAGGAGGATAAGACAAAGTAACATCAGGAGGATAATCGTCGTTTCCGACAAAGAAAGTGGTTTCAGTGCTGTTGACGTTCCCTGAAGTGTCATTAGCCCAGAAAGTTATGTTATACCTTCCTATCAGCTCAGGGATAGTGAACGAGGCATTATACCAATCCAAATAAAGATTTGAGAGCGGAAGATAAACAACAGTGCTGTTAGGATAAGTAATGTTGGCATAAGCATAATCAACCTGGATGTTATCAGTGATGTTAGCGCCTACCTCGATAGTGAGAGATGTAGAATAGTTTGCGCCTGCATAAGGAACAAGATCGAACACATCAGGAGCAACATCATCCAATACAGTGATAAACAATGTCTTATAACCTGAAGTGAAGTTTTCATCTCCTGCATAGCTTACAGTGATATTATAGACTCCGATCCAGCTGAACGAAGTTAAGTTGCTCAAAGGAGACTGGCCTGAGTTGACCAGGCTGCCATTTATGTACATCTCTATCTGCCCGCTTGGAGGTGTTACCAGGAAGCCTGAGATATTTATGAAAGAGCTTATGTTGGCAGTTATGTTGTCTTCTACGCCATCAAATGTCAGGTTAAGGACAGGAGCAGACTTTACCACAATATAGCTGAAAGTTGAGCTGTAATTATTCAATCCAAATGTATCGTTTGCAAAAGACTTCCAGTAATAGCTGCCTACCTTGAGATCGCTCCAGTTGTAGAAATATTCTCCAAGATTTGATGAGATAACAGTATAATTTGCAGATATTCCGGAGAAGTTATGCTCTATCAACACAGTGTCAACCTGAAGGTTGTCAAGCCAGGTGATGTTGAACCGGTACAGCCTGTCTTTCAGATAGACAGCAGGGCTTGCAGGAGATGTTATGTTGAAATACCATCTTGGGGCTGTATCAGCCACGATAGTAAGGTTGCCAGACCTTTTTGCAGAACCGTTAGAGAACATATCAGAAGGTATCGCTTCACACTGCCATGTATCGCCTATGCTGGTCTCGTTCGAAAGTATCCTGTCCCTGCCCCTTTCATATATGCTTCTGATCTGCTCAGGAGTAAGCTTTCTTGTATAAACTACAAAGTCATCAAGATAACCCTGCCATGATGATCCAGTTCCGGTATCCTTAGCTCCTCTTCCTACCCATAATCCCTGAGTTCCTGTGATGTTTCCAGAAACTGCTGCATCATTATACGTCGGTGTATCAAGAGAGCCGTTGACAAAAAGCTCGATCTGCTCGCCGCTCTTCCAAGTCAAAGCCAAGAACTGCCATCCTGTAGTCTGCGCAAAGTTTGAGCTCTCAAGCTGTATTATCTGCGTTCCTGATCCAGTATCTATAGTGAAGCCTCCCTTTATGACATCATCACCTCCTCCTGAAGCGCCTGCATTGTCATACCTGAACCCGCAAACATCGTCAGCTCCTGAAGGAGGAGCAGCTATGAAGATTCCTTTATCTGTGCCTATGATATCAGACTTGACCCAGACTGTTATAGTGACCTCATCAGAGCCATCACACGTCACATTGTTAAAGATATAGTCTCCGTCTCCATCAAACTTGTATGCGCCAAACCCGTCATATCCCCCTGTATCGTTGAATAACATATTGTAAGCTGTAACATTATGTGAAGGGTCAGCCCAGTCTATAGCTTTATCGCTGTTAGAGCCGCCTTCGAAAGGCATGTTAACCCTCTGCAGAGGAGAGCTGTTGAGGTACCAATTATAGATGAAAGTGACATTATCATCCTCAAAATCAGATACGTTCTGAGGATAACAAGTAAGGTTCTCTATCGTTAGGTTAGCCCCCCAAGATGAGTTAAGTATCGGATTGTTGTGGGTTGGAGGGTTGTTGTAGCTGGAGTTGATGAAGAAAGTCCTGTTTGAGTCGCCCCAATCATAAAGCCCGCTGACATCATATGCAAGACAGTTCCAAGTATAGTTTCCGTTCACTAGAGAGACCTGGAACTGGGTTGAGTTTCTCGTGCCTGAGATATTGACTGACTTACTTAAGCTGAAGCTCTGGTTTGAGGAATTGGTTATCCAAAGGCTTATGTTCTTCAGACCATAATTATCAGATGAGTTGCACCTGAACGTAACAGTAGTAGGGTTGAAAGTGTCGTAAAATACGCTATCCTGTGGATTGACAAGAGTAACATTAGGGGGAGCTTCGTCAACAACAGTTATGAACAAGGTCTTGGATCCTGAAGTGAAGTTCTGGTTTCCTGCATAGCTTACAGTGATATTATATGTTCCGAGAGCCATGAATTGTGACAGGTTGCTTAATAATATGCTTCCTGAATTGATTACAGACCCGTTAAGATACAGCGTGATCTGGCCTGAGTCCGGAGATATAAGCCTTCCAGTTATGTTGACCATAGAGCTTGCATTAACAGTTATGTTTGCGCTAATATCATCAAATGTGAGATTAAGGACAGGAGAAGCTTTTTCAACAGAATAATAGAACACAGGTGTTGAATTTTCATTTCCATAAGTATCGTTTGCAAAAGACTTCCAGTAATAGCTGCCTGCAGCAAGGTCAAGATAATCATAGAAATACTCTTTGACAGCATATGTTGTTACAGTGAAGTTCTGAGGAGCTCCTGTAAAGTTATGCTCGATAATCACATCATCAACAAAGCCGTTGTCGTTCCAGGATATGTTCATCCTATGAAGCCCATCTTTTGAATAGATATAAGGGGAGGATATGTTGTCATACCACCATGGAGGCTTTACATCTGAGATGATGGTGCCGTTTGCCCCCAGCGTATAATAACCTGAATATGTGAGCGACCCATTGTCTATGGCCCTGCACCTTAAGTCGATGCCTGACTGCGGGCGCTCATCAAACACGTTCCAGAGGAAAGTCTCATTCTCGAGATGCGAGCCGATCTCGCGCCATTCCTTTCCAGGCTCTGAAGTATTAACTTCAGTTATCCTTATATTGTCGATCCAGCACTGGCCGTTCTCATTTGTGGAATCAACTGAAGGGATCCTGCAGCCTGCATTGAATGAATAATTTCCATGTGTAACATAAGCGATGTATGAGACTGTTCCCTTAACATTCTCATCTTTTCCGTCAACTCCTGCAACACCATAAAGCCTTGGGCCTGCCTTATTCAATCCGCTGCTTATGTTCTTATATACAATCTCAATATATTCAGAAGACTCTGTCTCGTCGTCAAGCAGCAACCCATAATCAAATGAAACCTTTACATACTGAGGATAATCCTTTATCTCAACAGTACGGTTCCAGCCACCTGAATAAGCTCCAGTATTAGGGGCTGCAAGATTAAGCTCTATGTTGAGGCAGTATCCGGAAGTGCAGTTGCCGTTAATCTCCCTCTGGCCGGCTTCATGAGTCGGGTTAGATGTCCCATATAGATCATCACGATAGACGAAACTGTTGTTATCGCTCTCAAACTGCGCATTAAGCGCTGTCCTGTTGCCGCTGAGAGGATTGAACAAAGCCTCAAGATGATAAGTTATGCTGTCATTGTTGGGATCGACGCTTCCGCTGCAGTTCAAATAGATAGTCGTGTTGAAAGTCATGTTGCAGCTTCCGCCGTCGCATGCGATGGATGTGGGAGTTGAAGGAGGGTCGTTGACTATAAGGAAATATGTAGTCTCAGTATTGTTAATGTTTCCGGTAGTGTCGTTCGCAAACAAGGAAACATTGTACCTTCCCAAGCCGGCAGTATTAGTGAACCATACATAGTAAAGCTTTGTCGTTGAATTATACTCCATCTCCAATGTCTGGATGCCTCCATCTTTGACAGTGGCAAGAACATAATCGATTAGGCCATTGTCAGTAACGTTAGCAGTTATCTTTACCGGAACAGTCTGGTTATAGCTTGATCCTGCTATCGGAGCTTTTATCTTCACTTTCGGCCTTATCATGTCTATGACAGTAGTGTTGACCGAAGAATTAATAGTATCGATCACCCATCCTTTGACATTTGAGTAGTTCGCGAACAATGTGTTGTTGATCACAGTGCCGTTAAAGACTGAGCTGTTTACAAGCGCTGTCCATGACACATATCCTGAAGTGCCTGCATAAAGCACAGGGAAATTCCATGTTATCCTGCTGCCGGAAAGGTTTCCTCCCTGGCCTATGCTCTGCACTATAAGGCCTTCCGGAACGTCATCCCACATGACCACGTCAATAGCATCTTCAGGGGAATACACCCTCTGAGAGAAGATAATATCAAAATCATTGCCGTTCTTCCTCACCCCTGAGATATAATAAAGCCCTTCATCAGCAGTCTGGACAATTCCAGGATAACCGTCAGATACATTGTTGTCTGTAACCTGGCTGATTATCCAATTATCCCCGTCATCAAAAGATGTTGCTATGAAAAGCTCGTTTGAAGTCCTGTTGATCCTGCTGAAGTATCCTATCGGAATGTCAGACTCGTTGGTCATGCCTGCCCAGCTAAGATAGATGTTTCCTGCAAAATCAGAACTGAGAGAAGTCTCGTACTCATACCATCTAGTATCGGTTATCTGCTGCTTATATGTTTCAAGATCATTAAATTGGGGCGTGTGATTAATCCTGGCGAACCATATCTCCTGATAGTCAGGATACATAGGGGCCCACGCGAAATAGAAAGTGTCATTTATAACCATCGATTCTATATCAACATCGCCCCAAGTGTTGTCTGTAAGGTTGACAGGAGAAGACCAAGCATCAGTGAA
>CAZGIN010000019.1:5584-12911 GCA_964526585.1 uncultured Methanosarcinales archaeon | reverse complement strand
ATTATTTCGAGGTAAGGTGTAAATGGTGGAATTGGCTGAAGCTGCAAAGAGGATTTTACTGGACAATATGAAGCTTAGTTCAGATGAGAATGTCCTTATTCTTTATGACGAGAACAAGCAGGCGATAGCTGAAGTGCTGCTTGCCGAAGCTAAGAAGATCACTTCTGATGTTGATTGGTGGCAGGTTAAGGTTGCTGCTGTCAATGGAGAAGAGCCTAAGTCTGATATCGCTGATATGATGCGCAATTATGATGTGATCGTTATCGCAACTACAAAATCCATGTCCTGGACCAATGCTAGGGCAGAAGCTTCTAAGTCTGGCGCTAGGATCGCCAGCATGCCTGACATAACTGAAGATATCCTTGAGCGCACTATGGAGGCTGACTATTCTAAAGTCAAGGAGCGGTGCCTTTCTTTGATCAGGTTCCTAAAAGAGAAGCGCGAGATGAGGATAACCTCTCATTTAGGGACAGATCTTGTTGTTGTTATCAATCCAGACCTTCATGGTGCTAACGGCGGAATTTATGATGATGATTCTAAATGGGGTAATCTTCCTGCTGGAGAGGTTTTCTTTGCCCCTCTTGATTCTAACGGTGTTGTTGTAGTTGACGCTTCTTTTGCGGGAATAGGAAAACTCGAAGAGCCTATCAAGCTGGCTATCGAGAACAACAAAGTGATCTTGATCGAAGGTGGAGAACAAGCTAAGGATCTTAGGGCTATGCTTAATTCTCATGGTCCAAAGGCTTTTGTCGTTGCTGAGGTCGGCATCGGCGCAAATGATAAGGCACAGGTTATTGGTAAGATTCTTGAGGACGAAAAAGTGCTTGGAACTGTTCACGTAGCTTTAGGCCGTAATGATCTTTTTGGAGGATCTAATAATGTTAACATCCATGTTGATGGTGTGTTCACAAAGGCTTCTATTGAGGTTGATGGCGAAGATCTGATGAAAGATGGTGAATTAAAGATATAATTTTATAAAGCTCCTTCTTTTTTCTTTCAAAAATGTTAAGAACTCATACTTGCGGGGAACTGAACGCCAAGCACGCTGGCAAGTCAGCTGTTCTGGCTGGATGGGTTGATTCTATCCGTTCTCATGGAGGCATCACTTTCATAAGCTTAAGGGATCGTTATGGCATAACTCAGATCACTTTCAACAAGGACTTTCCTGAGTTAAAAGACATAACTAAGGAATCTGTCATAAGCGTCTCAGGAAAAGTTCAGAAAAGGCCTAAGGAACTGGTAAGAAAAGAGCTTTCTACTGGTGAGATCGAGCTTATTGCAGATAGTATCAAGGTTTTCAGCATTTCAGAGCCTGTTCCGCTTGACATGTCAGGCCAGGTTGAATCTACTGAAGATACTAAGTTGAAGTATCGCTATCTTGATCTTAGGGATCATTCTAATCTGGATAAGTTTATCATAAGGTCTAAGGCTTCGATGGCTGCTAGGGAATTCTTTGAGAAAGAAGGCTTTATCGAGATCCAGACTCCTATGTTGGTCAAGTCAACTCCTGAAGGTGCTAGAGATTATGTTGTTCCTTCAAGGGTTAACAAAGGAAGTTTCTACGCCCTCCCTCAGTCTCCTCAGCTTTACAAGCAGATCTGCATGATCGCTGGCTTTGACAAGTACTTCCAGATGCCTATCTGCTTAAGAGACGAAGACCTAAGGCAGGACAGACAACCAGAGCATACTCAGATCGATCTGGAATTGTCATTTGTAGAGCTTGAGGATTTGTACGCATTATACGAAAGGTTCTTCAAGCATCTGTTCAAGAAGGTCTTGGACAAAGAGGTCAAGATTCCTTTTCCTAGGTTTACATATCAGGAATCGATGGATAAGTATGGTATTGACAAGCCTGATATCAGGTTTGAATTGTTCCTGCATGACATAAGCGATATAGTGAAAGATTCTGGATTTAAGGTATTTGCAGACACAATCAAGAATGGCGGAATAGTGAAGTGCATCAATCCTGATAAGGAATATTCAAGGAAAGAGATTGACAGGCTTACTGAAGAAGTGAAGGTTTACAAGGCCAAAGGGTTGGCATATGCTTTTGTCAAGGATAAGAAGCTTGATGGCGGAATATCAAAGTTCCTTGATGAAAAGATTCAGTCTGCTATAATCAAGAAGCTTGGTGCAAAAGACAATTCAACAATATTCTTTGTTGCAGATTCTCCTTCAGTTACAAATGCTTCATTATCCCATTTAAGAAATAAGTTCGGCAAAGAGCTGAAGCTGTATAAAGAGGATACTTTCCAGTTTTGTTACATCACTGATTTTCCTTTGTTTGAGTGGGACGAAGAGGAAAAGAAATGGATCCCCTGCCATCATATGTTCTGCATGCCTAAGGAAGAGCATATTCCTTTGATAGATTCAGATCCTGGAAAAGTTTTGTGCACTCAGTATGATCTTGTATTGAACGGAGTTGAGCTTGGATCAGGATCTTTGAGGATAAACAATCCTGAGCTTCAGAAGAAAGTTATGAATGTTGTCGGCATCTCCGGTGACGAAGCTAAGGAAAAGTTTGGCTTCTTGCTTGAGGCTTACCGTTATGGAGGACCTCCTCACGGAGGCATCGGTTTAGGATTTGACAGGATCGTCGCATTGATGTGCGGCACTCTTGATATAAGGGAAGTTATCGCTTTCCCTAAGAACAAGAAAGCCCAGTGCCCTATGGATGACTCTCCTTCATTGATCTCAAGGCAGCAGATGGATGAGCTGAACATTAGGGTTACTGATTAAATATTCCTTATATTTTCTCAGTTAGGTTTTTATATTCCTCTGATATAATGTGTTTTTGTGGCTACTACTGATATTTATCGTCCTAGCTCTCGTAAGGAGACCCAGGAATTCTCAGGGGACAGTCGCCCTGCAGATCCTCTTGCATCCTTAGTTGACATGCTTATTAAAGAAATTAACATCAACACCAGCGCTTCTTTGAGGCATGTGCACTGTAACCCCTTTAAGGATGGCGTTGTCTTTCGTTTTGTTTTTGGAGAAGATGTTTATGCGATTATTTCTTATAACCCTGGCGAGGATAATAATGAGGCTAGTAAGATACCTCCAAATCAGGCTTATCTTGCAGATATCATGATGGATAATCTTGGGGGCAGGTATGATTATCATTGCAGGGGGGAAAATATCCATTTCTTCAAAAAATAAGGCCGGCCTCTATTTTTCCCAGTTAAATTTTTAAATCCCATAGAGAATATGCTCTTTTGGGCTTATGAAAGACAGTAAAAAATCAAAACCTTTCTGTATAGATGATGTTGATGAGTTTGTCAGGAGGCGTGTTAAGGAGATTCTGGCAGCTGAAAAAGCTTCTGATCTTGCTAAAGCAAATCCTGGTTCAGAACACGACTTATCAGCTATATTTGACATTCCATTTGATTCTGTTGATGCTTTTGCTGTATGTCTCAGGAAAGTTCTTGATAAGGATCCAGGCATTTCTTATGAAGGAAGCGGCATATCTGTTGAATATTTTATACCTCATCTTAGCAGGATGCATTCTGGGGTAGCTGAACACTATATAGCTTATAGGGTTACTGCTTTGGAATCGCGTCTTTCATATTTTGCTTATATCAAGGTTGATAGTGTTCCTTCCGGTTCTCTTCCTGCATTCAAGTCTGCTGTACTAAATGATTTGGAAGTTATTCTTGGCAAGGATTACATAATTGATTCAGAGTCTTCTGCAACTAGAAAGATCTTTTACCCTATTGAGTTCACCGATGAGGATCATAGCGCTAGAGTGCTTCAGGTCGCTGCAGAGAATAAACACAAAAGAAGAAAAGGCTCAATCAGTGATGCAATAGGTATCTATAAGAGTCTTAACTGTTAGAAATTTATCGTCTTTTTGAACTCTTCAAATTCTCCTTTGATTATCGCTTCGCGCGCATTCTTCACCATGTTCTGGAAGAAATGTATGTTATGGAGTGCAGCAAGTCTATATCCTAACATCTCATGAACTCTCAGCAGGTGATGCAGATAGCTTCTTGAATAATGCTTGCAGGTGTAGCATTTGCAGTTCTTGTCTACAGGATCAAAATCTTTTGAAAATCCGCTGTTTCTTATGTTTATCTTCCCAGTACTTGTGTACAAAGTTCCTCTTCTTCCTGATTGTGTCGGAAATATTGAGTCAAAGCAGTCTACTCCGTGCCTTATCATCTCCAGCATCGTTGTAGGGCTTCCTACTCCCATCACATATCTGCATTTGTTCTTGTCAAAGTAAGGCATCTGTATCTCAACTGCTTTTATCATCTCTGGAACAGTCTCTCCTATAGCTACTCCTCCGATTGCTACACCGTCAAAGTCTAAGGAATTAATCTTCTCTGCTGACTTCTCTCTTAGATGCTTGAATGTTCCTCCTTGTGCTATCCCAAACAGCAGTTGTTTTTTGTTTCCGTTGTCTTTTTTCCATTTGATGCATCTTTCTGCCCATGCATGGGTTCTCTTGACTGCTCCTGCTACATACTCTTTGTCTTGGGATATGTTTGGCATATGATCCAAAGCCATCATCACGTCTGATCCTATTTTTGTCTGATTTTTCATTGCGTCTTCTGGGCTTAGCAGCTCACGCACGCCAGAATAAGGATTCTTATAATGGAAACCCCTGTCATCTACTTTGATGCGAAAGTTCTCTGATCCTATCTGGAATCCTCCTGAGTCTGTGAATATTCCTCCATGCCAGTTCATGTACTTGTGTAATCCTCCAAATCTTTCGATCAGTTCTGCTCCTGGCCTCAAAGAAAGCAGTAAAGAATTAGATATTATGCATTGCGTTCCGGTTTCTTTTAGTTCTTCAGGATTGACGTTCTTGACTGAAGCTTTTGTTCCTACTGGCATCCAGAATGGGGTTTTGATCTTGTTCTTTCCAAGCTTTAGGGTTCCTGCTCTTGCTTCTCCATCTTGAGCTTCTAGTTTGTACATGCTTGCGATTAATCATTAGGGGTTTTTAAATTGTTAGAATTTTGCTTTGCTTTTGATCTTTCTTATCACTTTCTCTGCAAACTCAAGCGCTTCTTTCGCTTCTTTGATGCTTACTTTCTCTGCTCTGTAGACTATATCGCTTCTTATCATCCTGTATCTGTCGATCTTTCTTGCTTCTTTTGCATCGATGATCTTGTTCTCATTTGCATAAACTATCACTGCTTCATGCGAATATGGCTTGTATCCTTTGTACGCCATGAATGCTTGCAAAGCTTCTCTTATGCTTTCATAGGTGCTCTCGAATCTGAATGATGCGTTTTGTTCTGATATATGCAGGCTTTTTACATCCTGCATCCTCTCGATTCCTTGAAGAAGAAGTGATCTTGCCTGCCCTAAGTCTGGAGAGCTTTGCTTGACTTTTCCGTTTTCTATATATTCCTTAAATCTCATACGGCATCTAAATATCCATCAATAATTATTCCGTTCGCTAGTGTGTTCCAAAACTCTTTTTGGATAGCTTCCTTTACAATTTGATGGATATTTATCTGCCTTTGCAGCTTTTTTTCGTATATTTTTACATTTATGTCGGATTTGTTCCGTACTATTATTGCTATATCTACATCACTTTGTTCAGTATCTTCTCCTTTGGAGTATGATCCGAACAGGATTATGCATTCAGGCCTCTTGAACGATCTTATCAGGTATTCTTTCAGCCCGCTTTCTGATATCTGTAAAAGGTTATAGGATCTTTTAAGCTCTGCAAAAACATGGTTTTCCCTGTTTGCTCTGATCATAGTCTCCATTATCCCTTTATCTCTTGATATCTTTACTAGTCCTTCTTTTTCAAGCTCCTGTGCAGTCTTTATCACCCATGGTGCTGACACTTTGATCTTCCTTGAAAGCGCTCTTGCGTGTATCTCTTTTGTAGGATTGTCTAAGAAGAACTCCATTATTCTTGCTTTCTTTGTCCCAAATCTTCTATTGTTAACTAAACTTATCATTTGTAAACTAAAATTAACAATACTATTTAAAGTTTGCTATAACTACTTCACCATAACCTTTTTAAAACCAGCCTTGCTTTGTATCATTATGGCAAAATTTGTATCTATTGAAGAAGCGATGAAGAAGGGCAAAGGCCCTGTTTCTCTGCATGGTTGGGTTTACCGCGAACGTGGCTCTAAGAAGCTGAAGTTCATTGTTTTGAGAGACTCAACCAATACTATCCAGTGTGTTATCGAGAAAGAGAAGGTTGGTGAAGAGAAGTTTGCCCTTGCTGACAAGGTTCAGATTGAAGCATCTATGCATATCCACGGAACGATTAAGAAAGACGACCGCGCTCCTACTGGTTATGAGATCTCTGTTGATGATTTTGATGTGATAGGTGATTCTGATACTTTTCCTATAAGCAAGGATCAGTCTATAGAGTTCCTCGCAGATAATCGCCATCTTTGGATTCGTTCTCAGAAGATGACTGCGATCCTTAAGATAAGAAGCACTGTTTTTGGCGCTATCCATGAATATTTTAGGAAGCATAAGTTCCATGAGCATCATTCTCCTATTTTCCTTGCTAACCAATGCGAAGGAGGCTCAACTTTATTTGAGGTAAATTATTTTGGCAAGCCTATATTTCTTTCACAGACATGGCAGCTTCATGCTGAGGCTATGATCTTTGCGTTGGAAAATATCTATACTGTTGCTCCTACTTTCCGTGCTGAGAAATCAAAAACTTCAAGGCATTTAACAGAGTTCTGGATGGCTGAGATGGAGATGGCTTGGTGTAATTTTGATGATATACTGAAACATACTGAGGGCTGCATCAAGCATATTGTCAAGTCTGTTCTTGACAACAACCAGGCAGAGTTAAAGATCCTTGAAAGAGATACATCAAAGCTTCTTCCTGTCATAGACAAGCCTTTTGTGAAGATGACTTATACTGATGCTCTTAAGGTATTGAAAGATAAGTGCAAGATGGATGTTGAATGGGGGAAGGATCTGAGGACGATTGAAGAAGAAAATATAACAAAATTGTATGATGTTCCTTTGCTTGTTACCCATTATCCTAAGAAAGTGAAAGCTTTCTACATGGTAGAGGATGAGAAGAATCCTGATGTTGTTTTGGGTGTTGACTGCCTTGCTCCTGAAGGCTATGGCGAGATCGTCGGAGGGTCCCAGCGTATACATGATCCTGATGAGCTCAACAAGCGTTTGAAAGCTCAGGGAGAAAAGCCTGAAGATTATGGTTGGTATATCGACTTAAGAAAATATGGTTCTGTCCCGCATGGAGGCTTTGGCTTAGGAGTTGAAAGAGTTATCGCCTGGATCTGCGGCCTTGACAACATCAAAGACGCCATTGCATTCCCGAGGACTATGTTCAGGTATCATCCTTGATAGGGGCTTGAGCACG
>CAZGIN010000019.1:0-5484 GCA_964526585.1 uncultured Methanosarcinales archaeon | reverse complement strand
CAGAGCCCTAACGATGCAATTGCATTCCCGAGGACTATGTTCAGGTATCATCCTTGATAGGGGCTTGAGCACGAAGTGCGAAACCCCTGCGGGTTGAGTGAGGGCAGAGCCCTAACGATGCAATTGCATTCCCGAGGACTATGTTCAGGTATCATCCTTAGGTCTTTTCATACAACATTTTATATATCACAAAATTCTGGGATTGATCATGAGATTTTATCAGCTCACTGTAAAAAGTGTATTAGGGCAGCTGGGATCAAGATCTACAGGGCTTAGTGAGGCTGAAGTCGCTGCCATGCAGCAGAAGTATGGCAAAAATGTAGTAAATATAAAGAAGAGAACATCTTTCTTTGGCTTGTTTTTAAGGCAGTTCAAAAGCTATCTTGTCTGGCTTTTGATAGTCGTTGCAGGGATTGCTTTTGCTGCAGGATTTTACTTAAACAAGGAAGAGCAGGTGATTGACGGGGCTATTATCTCTCTTATTATATTGATCAATTCTTTTATAGGGGCATATCAGGAATATAAATCTGAGAAATCTGCGCAGTTGCTGAAATCTATGATTAAGAATGAGGCTATGGTTCTCAGGTTAGGGAAAAAAAGCAGGATAGATTCTGCTGAGCTGGTTCCGGGAGATATTATATTTTTAAGTGAAGGAGACAAGGTTCCTGCAGACTGCAGGATTCTTGAATGCAAGGAATTTCATGTTGACGAATCGATGCTTACAGGAGAAAGTGTGCAGGTCGTGAAGGAGACTAAGGTTATCTCAAAAGAAGTGGCTTTGGCAGACAGGAAAAATATGGTTTTTATGAATACCTTCGCTACGAGAGGCGAAGCTTCATGTGTTGTTGTATCGACAGGAAGATCGACAGAGGTCGGAAAGATCGCAAGGTCTCTTGAAGGCGAGAGCGATTCTTTATTCATAAAAGAGGTAGATGAAGCAGGGAGGAAGATAACATATGTAGCTATGGCGCTTATAGTTATCGCTCTTTCAATTTATTATTTCCATAGTCACAGTTGGCTGTCTATTTTCATGTTGGGGTCTGCCCTTATTATAGGATCTATTCCTGAAGGCCTTCCTGCTATTGTTACATTCTCTTTATCTATAGGGTCTTCTAAATTAGCCAAGAAAAATGTGCTTGTCAAGAAGAAATCTGTATTAGAGACTTTAGGGAGTGTTGATGTGATATGTACTGATAAGACCGGAACTTTAACACAGAATAAGATGACTGTAAAAAGCATTTATTGCGATGGAAAGGTTATGGCAGACGTTAAAAAGCTTAATAAGCGTACTTTTGAAGCTTTAAGAGATGCCTCACTTTTATGCAATGAAGCTAAGGATACTAATAAGGGCTTTGTAGGTGATGCTGAAGATATTGCACTGGTAGATTTTTTCAACAAGGCAGGAGTAGATATTATAAAGCTGAAGGCCAAATATCCAATGGTCAAGTTTGAGCCTTTCTCTTCTGAGACTATGTTTGCAGGATCTTATAATAAGGTTAAGGGCAGGATCGTAAAGTTTAGGAAGGGCGCTCCTGAGATTATAATACGCCAATGCCGTAAGATGCTCAGGAATGGGAAAGTTTCTTCTTTTGGGAAGAAAGATAGGGATGCTGCGCTTAAGGTGGTTGAAGATTTCTCTAAAGATGCATTAAGGAACATGGCCTTATCATATGATGATATTTTCATAGGGATAGTTGGTGTATATGATCCTCCAAGAAAAGGGATCAATGCTGCAGTAAAGACTATCTATAATGCAGGCATACAGGTAAAGATGATTACAGGGGATAATATCCATACTGCAAAAGCTATTGCTAAGGAATGTGGATTTAAGGATATTAAAGCGATAAGCTGGGATGAGCTTAAGGACCTGTCTGAAAGTGATCTTAAGAAGACAGTTGAAGAGTGTAATATCTTTGCAAGGATGTCTCCTGAATTTAAGCTAAAGATTGTTTCGGCTCTCCAGAATAATGGAAAAAGGGTTGCGATCACTGGAGACGGGGTCAATGATGTGCCTGCTTTGAAGAAGGCCAACGTAGGGGTTGCTATGGGGAAAAGAGGATCTGATATTGCAAAAGAGGCAGCAGATCTTATAATTCTTGATGATCATTTGCAGTCTATTGTGACCGGGATTAAAGAGGGAAGGACTATCTTTTCAAACATAAGAAAAGTCATCAATTACTTGCTAACTGCCAACTTGGCTGAGGTGCTTGTTGTTTTCTTTACCTCTTTGCTCGGCCTGGTCCCTTTCTTAGCGATACAGCTGTTATGGGTGAATTTTGTTACAGACATAGCTCCTGCTATGGCTTTGGGGACAGATCCTTCGCATAAGGACATAATGCTGAAGAAACCTACTGGGAAAGGCGAGAAGCTGATAAATAAGCGCATCACCTGGTTGACCATAGGGATCAGCGTGAAGAAGGTTGTAATCATGCTTACAATGTTTTTGATCGCTTATAAGATAACCAATAATCTGATACTCTCGCAGACAATGACATTTACGTGGCTCGTATTCTCTCATTTTGTAAGGGTTGCTGCAATCAGGTTTGACGAGAAAGTCAGTTTATTCAATAATAAGTATATGAACTGGGCTATATTGATCCCAGTAATTATTCAGTTCATAATCCTGTATACGCCTCTTTCAAAGTTCTTCCATGTAGTTCCATTGACTCTACGTGAATGGCTGATCTTGATCGCTTCGATAGCCATAGCCTTGGTATTTGCTAAGATCATAACTTATATCATCGATCGTAATCTGCCTGAAAGCGAGAAGGATTATTGATGTTTCCCCAAACCTTTTTATACTCTAATACTCACTATCACCAAAAGAGGCGACAACCATCAGACTGAAGTATTTAATGTTATTTCTCTTACTCTTAGCTATTCCTGTTACTTCTCAGTCTTTGAAGACATTTCATCTGAATAACATCCCAAAGGATATAGCTTCAAGCTTTGATGGGGATTTCATATACGTCTTGACATCATTAGGCCAGGTTGTCAAGCTTGATTCTTCTACAGGAAATATCATCTCTACTGAGTTCAACCAGAAAGAGCTTCCTCCTGAATTATCCATATTGAAGTCTTACAAAGGCTACAGTTTTGAGCTGAATCCTTTGGATGACAGCATAACCATATCCTGCTCATACAGCGATTTCTCTCAGAAGATTGCTGCAGGCAATACTCCTTCTGCTTATGTCATATCAGATGACAATATGTTCATAGCTAATGCGGGCGACAGCACAGTCTCAGTCGTTGATCTAAAATCCTCATTAGGAGACATTCCTAATTGCACAAGATCTTATTATTGGTGGTTTGTTGCCGCACTTTCAGCTACCTTCTTATTCCTCCTTCTGGCTTTCTTCTTTGGTTACAGGCATCTCTCATTATTAGAAGAGGAAAAGAAGCTTGCTAGATTCATAATAGACCATCTTGAGGCAGGCCACCATATTGAGGATATCCATGATCACATGCATAAGTATGTGCATCCTGATAGGGTTCATAAGGCTACCAACAGGGCTTATGCGCATCTGGAAAAGGTCCGTTCAGGCAAGAAATCGAGGTTAATCTAAATCTAAGCTTTTTTAAAGGATAACCTAATATTATTGCAGATGGAAGGCATTTCAGTCATAATACCTGCTCATAACGAGGAAAAGTATATTGTCAATACTGTGAAATCTGTCCTAAATACTAACTGCAATGACATTGATATCATCGTTGTATGCAACGGATGCACTGACAACACTTACCTAAAGGCTTCTATGATGCAGTCTAAGCCTGTCAAGGTTTTATCCCTTCCTAAGGCTTCTGTATCTGCTGCCCGTAATCTTGGTGAAAAACATGCAAAGTATTCTAACTTAGTTTTCCTTGATGCTGACACTCATGTTTCAAAGAATGCTTTTGACATAATCCAGAAATATTTTTCAGACAGCATAGTCGGAACCCTTAAAGTTTATCCTTGGCCGAATAAGCTGATAGGGCGTATAATGTTTGCTCTGAAAAACTTCATAATAAAATATATTCCAGTTTATCCTACTTCAAATGGCATAATATTTACAACAAAAACTATGTTCGATAAGATAGGCGGTTTCGACGAATCCTTAGTAAAAAGAGAAGATGGTGTTTTTGTCCGCACTGGAAGAAAACTTGGAAAATTTGTGATACTCACAAAAGCTTATGTCAGCACTTCTATGAGAAGATATGAGAAAAAAGGATATCTGATGCATGCTTTGTTTTGGGTCAAGGACTGGTTTTTGTGGATATTCGGCAAGTCAAAGCAGGAGTATGAGGTGATCAGGTGAGTCTTGGTGTCATATTTGCATTTGTTGCTTTGATAACTTATGCCCTTGGAGATACTGTACTGAAGAAGATCGCTGACTTTGACTGGTTTTCCTTGTCTTTCATCAGGATATCCATGACTGTTGTGCTTCTTGCCGGCTTTATCCTGGGAAAAGGGGATTCTATTCTCATCTCTTTTTCAGATTTTCTTATCATGGCTGTAATAGGCATTTTGGGGATCTCCTCTTTTGTATTCTTCATACTTTCAATGCGTTATGCCAAGGCTTCTATAGTCTCTCCTATTGTAAATTCTTTCGGCATCATTGTTCTTCTTTTGTCTTGGATCTTCTATCATGAGATCCTGAAAGTTTGGCAGTATCTGGGTATGGCTGTTATCATTATTGGTATATTCATAGTACATAAGCAGAAGGGAGACAATCTTGCAGAAGATGTTGCCAAGAATAAAGGTTTCTATTATGCTATTGCAGCTTTCTTCATGTGGGGCATACTATACTTTTTGATGGCTATCCCTGTCAAGTCTATAGGCGCTTTTAAGGCAACTTTTTATCTTGAGTTCATGATGCTCGTTATCCTTATATTCATGCTTCCTTTCAAAGGTGTTAAGAAGCCTTCTGGCAGCACTCTTGTTTACATGCTTATCATTGCTGTCTCTATGGCTATTGGAGGGGTTTTCATGAACTCAGCTGTCAGCCTTATAGGCGCAGGCCTTACTAATTCCATCATGGCAGGCATTCCTTTGGGAGTTCTTATCATGGCAGCTGTCTGGCTTAAGGAGCGTCTTAAGTCAAGGCAGTATTTTGGGATTTCTTTGATAATAATTGGATTGTTCCTTCTTTCTTTTACAGGTGCTTAAATATGGGCTGCTTTGAAGATGTTGCCAGCATAAGGTCGAGCGTAGATAAGGCTGCTTATTCAGAGGGAGCCATCCGTCGGTCGGCGACCGTTGAAGTCAAAGGCTTTTCTACACGCGAGAAGCTGGCAACAAGCAAGTTCAAAGCAGCTGTAAGCATGAGAAAGCTTATTATATTGTTGGCGATTATTTTTTTATCAGTAATATTGACAGGTTGTGGAGGTAATAGCATGGATACTGCAGTTTTTGAGACAAATAAAGGGACTATTAAGGTTAGGTTGGAGACAGAGAAAGCTCCTATCACTGCTACAAATTTCATAAATCTTGCTAACAGGAGATTT
>CAZGIN010000018.1:8711-13059 GCA_964526585.1 uncultured Methanosarcinales archaeon | reverse complement strand
TGGATCTTAAGCTCTTCATCAGTTATGGACTTGTATCTCTGCGCAAAATTGACGACAAATAAAGCCATCATAAGGAACGCTACGCTGACAGCGATCATGAACTGGACCCCTATCTGCCCTTTCAGATACAATCGCCGCTTCCTTGCTCTTGAATACATACTACATCCTCCATCGCGATCAGCTCTATGAACTTGATGCCTCCTGTGACAGGAAGGCTGCCTGTCAGGTTAACCTGCGAGTAAGCCTCTATATCAGTTATCTGCCCGGCCCTTTCAATACGGATGTTAATCTCATGAGGAGAGATTATAATAGCGTCAACATCCTGCGGAAGATAGATCTTCATTGTAGTCTTTGCAGGAGGGCCGAGATAATAGACCTCTTCAGCGTTATCTACGATCCTGTTTACTATCTTGGTTATCTGAGTTGTAGAAACCACATTGCGGTTCTCGTCAATCGAGACAAAATAAGTGATCATCAGGATCGAAATTATGGTGAGGGCAAAGCCTATGACTATCAGATATTCCATCGATGCCTGTCCTTTTACTTTTCTTATCATCACAGCTCCTCTTTTATGTTTGCAGTTACGACCATAGTAAGTGTATTCCGTATCTCATATCTTTTCCTGAATGCCAGCACATAATCATTAAACTCCTTAACATCACTAAACTTTAGCTTGAGGATAAGATCATATTCTCCTGTAATCCCAAAAGCTTCTTTGATCTTCTTGTTACGGAATGCAGAAGAATCAAGGTCTTTGTCAGCTTTTATCAGCATAAATACAATAAAGTTCTCTCCGATAGCTTCATTGTTGAGCTTGAGCGTAAACTTCTCTATTATGCCTTCTCTGATCAGGCGCTGCATCCTCTGATGGACAGTAGAAGGCCTTAGCTGAGTAAGCTTAGCGATATCCCTAACAGAAAGGCGGGCGTTCTTCAAGAGCTCGCCGACAATCCTGTGATCCTTGATATCGAGTTTTATCATCGTCTACTTCTTGGCGAGGAGTAGGAGAGACCTTCCGGCGACAGAATTATTCACACACTGAATTGGGGGTTAAAGACATCGTCGGAAGGCCATTAAATAGGATAAGTGTCTAACTAGTATTTAAATATTCTTATACTTGTCTATATTATTACTTCTAAATGTTAAATTTGTCTGTATATAATGGATAAAAATATATAAAATGTCCAAAAATACTGAGGACAAGGTGACACAATAAACAACATGATCAGGTGAAAAGGATGGATGAAAAACAAGGACAATACAAAGTAAAAGATCTAGGGTTGGCAGACTTTGGAAGAAAAGAGATAGAACTTGCAGAAAAAGAGATGCCAGGACTGATGGCTACAAGAAAAAAATATGGGCCTTCAAAGCCTTTGAAGGGAGCAAGGATAACAGGAAGCCTGCATATGACAATACAGACAGCTGTACTTATAGAAACTTTAGTTGAACTGGGAGCATCAGTAAGGTGGGCAAGCTGCAACATATTCTCAACACAAGACCATGCCGCTGCAGCGATCGCAGCTGCTGGGGTGCCGGTATTTGCATGGAAAGGAGAAACTTTAGAGGAATACTGGTGGTGCGCAAAGCAGGCATTATCTTTCGAAGGCGGAAAAGGACCTACCCTGATAGTGGATGACGGCGGAGACGCAACATTGCTTGTGCATAAAGGAGCAGCTGCAGAAAAAGATAAGTCGATCCTTGACAAAGCAGGCAATAAAGAAGAAAAGATAATAATGGAAATGATAAGAAAAACGCTTGATGAAAACCCTAATTATTTCTCAAAGATGGCAGCAGAGATAAAAGGCGTTTCAGAAGAGACGACAACAGGAGTGCACAGGCTTTACCAGATGATGGAAAAGAAAGAATTGTTATTTCCAGCGATAAACGTAAACGATTCTGTGACAAAATCAAAATTTGACAACCTGTACGTGTGCAGAGAGAGCTTAGTGGACGGGATAAAAAGAGCGAAAGATGTGATGATAGCAGGAAAGACAGCAGTAGTATGCGGATACGGAGATGTGGGAAAAGGATGCGCTCAATCTCTTAAGAGCTATGGTGCAAAAGTAATAGTGACAGAAGTCGATCCTATATGCGCTCTTCAGGCAGCGATGGAAGGATTTGAAGTCAAGACAGTTGAAGATGCATTAAGCACAGCTTTGATATATGTAACAACTACCGGAAACAGGGATGTAATAAGGATAGAGCACATGGAAAAGATGAGAGACCAAGCGATAGTATGCAACATAGGGCATTTTGACAATGAGATACAGATGGAACAGCTTGAGAACTTCAATGGAGTGAAGAAGATAAACATAAAGCCTCAAGTGGATATGTGGACATTTCCAGACGGCCATAGCATAATAGTGCTGGCAGAAGGAAGATTGGTAAACTTAGGATGCGCGACAGGACATCCAAGCTTTGTCATGAGCAACTCTTTCACGAACCAAGTATTAGCCCAGATAGAGCTTTGGACAAAAAAGCATGATATAGGCGTATCTGTCCTGCCGAAGATACTTGATGAGGAAGTAGCAAGGCTGCATCTAGAACAGCTTGGAGTAAAGCTGACAAAGATGACTCCAGAACAGGCAGGATATATCGGAGTTCCAGTGGAAGGCCCATATAAGGCAGAGTTCTACAGGTATTAATCTTTTTGATTTTTTCTTATTATTTTTCTTTCAGAAATCTTCGCCAGCAGTCTCTATAGCAGCCTGCTCGACTTTTGGAGCATCATCCTCTTTAGGAGCAGACAGCTGCTTGAACGTAGCGACATGAGCTTTAAATGCTTGATATGATTCAGACCTCCTGAACTTGCTAAGCTCTTCAGGCGAAAGCAATGAAAGAACATCAACATTTACCCTGATAAGATCTTCGATCAATCTTTTCACTTCAGGCGAAAGCTCAGGTTTTTGGGATTCTTGAACCTGTTCAATCTCATCAAAATTTTCTTCTTTTTCTTCCCCTCCAAATAAGTTCCTCAGAAAATCCTTGAAGCTGAAGCCTTTCTCTTTCTTCTCTTCCTCAAATTCTGATTCTTCCTTGTCAAATTCCTCAGGCTTTTCTTCTATGCGAGGAGATGTTTCTTTCATCTCAGGCTCAGGTTCTGTAGGTGTTTTTTCCTTAAGCTTGGTCATAAACCTGTCCCACCAGCTAGGCTGGCCTTCAATAACATGCACCTTATCAGAAGTAATGCCATAAGGGACCTCTTCATGGATAGGCTTGGCTTTCCTGGGCTTGAAATCTACCCTTTGGCTAAGATACGATGAAAGCTCGCTGTTCAAGTCCTCTTTTCGCCCCATAAAATCATTAAAAGAAATGTGTTTTAAATAGTTTTCTATGGTTTAAAAATAAATAATCCGAAACTATATCTTTTTCAGAAAACCTAAAAGCGCAAAAGCTTCTCTTTTTGAAAGAAAGCTTTTTGAGATCATCTTTTTCCATACCTTAAGCTGGGTCTGTCTCTTATCATTGTTCTTGAAGTCCATCTTCTTCATGCGCTCATCCATGATCTTCAGGATCAGATCTTTCTCTTTGGATGAAGCAGGAGCAAATCTGGCAAGGGATCTCTCAGATTCCTTCTTTGTAAGCTCATATAATATTACAGAAACTGCATGCGATAGGTTAAGAGCTTTATACTTCCCTGGAGTCGGGATAGTAATAGTGAAGCCGCACATCTGGACTTCTTCATTTGATAATCCTTCTCCTTCTGGCCCAAAAACAAGGGCGGCTTTTGATCTCTCAGGAAGGATCTCTCCCAGCTGAGACGGGGTGATCGGAGACCTTGGGATATTATAATCACGGCCAAGCTTTGCAGTGGTAGCGATAAGGGTGTCAAATTTTTTCTTAAGCTCAGATTTCTTAATGATTTTAGCTTTCTGCAGTACAGATTGGGCATGTTTTGCGCGATTCCTTGCTTCCTGATCAAGATGATCGCACCTAGGCTCGATGATGAAAAGGTTATTAATGCCAAAGTTAGCCATTACTCTAGCAATAGCGCCGACATTGCCCGGATGCTCAGGCTTTATGAGCACAACTGATATCATTTTGCATTATTCTAAAAGAACCCTATTGCTATATTCACCAATATTATGAACAGGAAGAAGAAGCTGACGTTCTTCCATATCTTGTTCGCTTTCTTCTCATCAAAGAAATGAAGCAAGGATGTCTGGAGCATCCTTCCGCCATCAACAGGACCTAAAGGAAGAAGGTTGAACAATCCGATGCCGAGATTTAATATATAAAGCCAGTTGAGCAACCCAATTATCCATAAGATTATTGCAGGAAGCCATGCCCCATATTTTTCTTTAAATCCAGGATTTTCTTCAATGTTCTGGCGTACAAAAACCCCTAA
>CAZGIN010000018.1:5677-8701 GCA_964526585.1 uncultured Methanosarcinales archaeon | reverse complement strand
AAGCTTTGCTCTCATTATCAGGGTTTGCAGCAAGAGTTATGTTGTAAGAGCTGGCATTGGTAGCAACTTCAACAGTGTCTCCTGGAGAGAACTGGTTAAGCACTATCGTAAAGTTCTCAGTTGTCAATGTTGGGATGCCGTTCACTGCAGTGATGACATCTCCATCAGATATGCCTGCTGCTTCTGCCGGGAAATCCTCCTGGACACTGTCGATCATTATTCCGCTGTTCGTGAACATCGCGTTGACAACTGGAGGGAACGCAAAAAGAAGGATAAGGATGACAACTGCAGCGAATATTATATTCGCAAAAGGGCCTGCTGCAAAAACCATAAGCTGCTTCCTCTTTGGAGCTTTCTTCAATTCGGTTTCGTCAGGCTCGACAAAAGCAGCAGGAAGAATAGGGACAATTATCCCCAGAAAAGCAAAGCCTGATGACTTTACTTTCAATCCGTTAAGCCTTGCCATTACTCCATGAGAAAACTCATGCACGATAGCTAATAAGAATATGCTTATGATCCAGTAAAAGAAAGGAACATAAAAAACTCCTTTAGCCTTGACAGGAAGCACCAATCCGACTCCGGCTGGAGCTTCTTTCACGATAAATGCCTTGATCAAGGCTTGGACTAAGCTGAAACTGATCAAGGCCATCCCGATAAATCCTATGACTACTCCTGCATACCCTAAAAACTTGAGAGTCCTGGGAAACTTTTTGGATACCTTGTCCATCCATGAAAGGCCCCATTTTGCCTTAAACATGCAAAAATAAACAAGAAACCCTACAATTTTCTGAAAAGTAAGCTTTTTCCTCTCTATGAAAAGAAATAAGCTTAGCAAGATTATGAAAACGATAGCCGCGAGAGTTTCGAAGCCTATCATAAGAACTTATTTCTTCCTTTTTGTACGAAGCTTCTTGCTGCTGCACTTCTTGCACTTAACCTTGCCCTTGATAACTTGCAGGCTTGGTGCTCGCACAACAGATTTGCACTTCTTGCAAACATATTTGTTCTTGACAATCCTTGCTTCTGCTTCTGGTATTTTTGCCATTTTACGCTGTCTTTATCTGTTTCATTACCCTGTCATTCAGGATCTCCCAATACAGAACCTGGACTCCTTCAACACATTCGTCCTTCAGCTCTGACGGGATCTTAAGATCGAAAGTTTCGTATGTCTCTGCATCCATGACGTTTGCTACATCTCCTGATATAGAAAGCACCTGTGCGCTCTTTTTCTCAACAACTGGAGCTTCAATATTATCATGGCCGGGCATGACAACAACACGCTTCTTGTCATCAAGCAATCCAACGCCTGTAAGACGCACTTTTGCATGGCCGTGCTTACCTGGCCTTGAAACCTGAAGATCAGATACTTTGCAAGCAACACCGTCAATCATACAATAATGGCCTTTTTGTAATGAGCCAACTGAAACTTGTTTGGTCTCTCCCATATTAATACCACCTAAGCTTTAGATTAAGGAGCTATTTAAAAATGTTACGGTAGAAGGTTAAGCCAGAAAATGTGTACTAGCAGCCAGCTCACATTTACTTCTTTGGAATCTGACTGACATTCTCCGACGGAGACTCTTGTCAGCTTTGCCAGGCCTGTTAAGATGCTCGCCCTTAAGGCTGCTAAACACACTACTTTTTACTTAACCCTAAAGAAAAATCTTTGGATAAACTTCGGAGCCTTTGTCCTATGTTTCCACTTATACACTAAACTGCTAAGCTCCTTCTCGAGGTTTTCAGCATCAGGATAAGCTTTTTCCATCTTTCTGAACTGGTAAGTATGGTGGATGCCTCTTCCAGATCTTGACTTAAACTTAAGATGTTTATGCAGCATCTCATGATACATAACATAATCAAGAAGCCTTGGAGAAGATTCAAGGATCCTGCTGATCGTGAGGGTATCAGTCTGATAATTGTAGCTTCCCATAGTCCTTGTATTTCTGCCTCCCAAAACAAGATTTGGCTTCTCAAGCAGACTGTTGAAATATAATGCATTAATCCTTTCAAATGATTCTTCAAGCATAGGATGAGACTTTGTCTTTGGGATAGAGATATGAAGGCTTTTGAGGAAATTATTGTATAAGTCCATGTTGATAGTGTGGGGGCGGCTCTTTTTCCTGCAGAGGATCTTCACCATCAATTCCTGTATCAGACCGATTACGATCTCTTCATCTACATCTTTCCATTTCTTAGAGAGATTGAACTTTAGGCTGTTGTATACTAATCTAACGTTCGCATTATAAGCTGTGAACTTTCCTGAATAGCCTATATAGAAACTATACTTCTCATTATCATGCCCAAAAAGTTCTTTGTAAGCTCTTTCTATAAGATCCATTTTGATTATCTGAAATCATCATACATTAGCTTCATACCTTAAGATGGCAGCAACGCCAAATATGCCCTGTAGCTGCGCGCCTTCTCGAGTTTCGGTTGAGATTATCACAACTTCTGAGCCGGTCGGTTTTGCCAAAGCTTCAAATTCTTCTATCTTTTTGTCATCAAGGGATTCGCTCAACAGCAGCTTGTCAACTGCGCCAAACTCAAGCATCTTCTTGACTTCAGCTTCTCCATAAGCAACTTTTCTTGGATTAGTGTTAAGAAGCTCGAAGAACTGCTGCATGATCTTCTTCTCTTCCATCACAGCTTCAGAAGCTAACAGGTCTTCAGATTTCTCAAGAAGCTCCTGCAATCCAAAATCCCCTGTATAAGAAAGGTCTTTGATGCCGATAATCTTTGCCTTGATATCTCCTGTTATGAACCCGCCTTCAACAAACTCATATTTGGTAGGGCCTGGGCCTCCGACGATAATCCCTTTAACGTTAGTGATGTTAGGAAGGAACTCATCTTTCATCATGTCAGCGATCTTCTTATAGAACTCCTTAGCAGCATCTTCCCTGATGCGGCCGTAACGTGCTGCAGACTGCCCTCCAGCTCTTGTCTTGCCAGGAACATTGGATTTTGCGCTGGCTATGGGGATGATGGTTTTTCCCTTCAGATAAGCAACATCTCCTTCTCTTCTGT
>CAZGIN010000018.1:0-5667 GCA_964526585.1 uncultured Methanosarcinales archaeon | reverse complement strand
ATCCTTCAAAGGATCGAGAAGAAATGTCTTATCGCATCTGTATATACGGATGTTGATAGGCACAGGAGGTTCAACGCTCCATATCCTATAATCCTGGCCGCCTTCTTTTTCAGAAACATTGCCGGCAAACAAGGCTAAACCATGCTCTGGAGTAACTTTGAAAAGCTTCAAGTGCTGGATCATCTTCTCAAGTGCAGCAATCACGTTATTTCTTGTAGAAGTGGACTTGATGTTTGTAGCAGTCCCCCTTTCTTCAGCAAGATGGTTGGCTATCTTGTTGATATCATACCCCTGCGGAATATAGACTGTTACGAACTCAGTATGCCTGGCTCTCTTCTCCTCCAGCTCTTTTATGAATTTCTTCAAATCATGCCTTTGTTTCTCAGTGATCTTTGCCATAATTACTCCATTTTAACCTTATATTAAGCAGGTTCTTTAAAAATCTTCTTTAGAGGGCTAATGCAGAAACCTTTATAAATCCCTCGCCGTTTGTTAAAGAATCCTCTAAGGATGCTCATAGGGGCTATGGGGTAGCTTGGCTATCCTTTCTGGTTTGGGACCAGAAGACCCCAGTTCGAAATCATGCGACACTTTTGGGGTGTACATGACAGAAAGTCTGGGTAGCCCCACTTCATGATAAAATATAGGGAAGATAACAAATGCCACAAATAAAAAGTCTAAAGATAGCGACTAGGTTTGGGCCTAGATACGGAAAAAGAAACAGAGACAAATACGCTTCTATAGAGAAGATCCATAGGAGCACACACAAATGCCCATACTGCCATTATACAGCAGTAAGGAGATTATCTGCAGGAATCTGGGAATGCAGGAAATGCAACGCAACATTCACAGGAAAAGCATATTCACCAGCAGTTCTGAAGAAGACTAAAGAAGAGATAACCGAAGAAGTACCTGAGACAAAAGAACAGGATCAGGAAGAGGAAGAAGAGAAAGGAGTAAAGGCTCCAGACAAAACTCCTGAGCCTGAAGAGGAAGAAAAGCTAAAAGAAGAGGCTGAGGAATTTGAAGACTCAGAAGAATCAGATGAATCTGAAGAGCCTGAAGATGAAGAGGCTGAAGGGCCTGAAGAAGGTGAAAAATGAGCACATACAAATGCTTTGACTGCAACAAAAAAGTTGGGGATGAATTTACGAAGAAAAGGGTAAGATGCCCTTACTGCGGCTCAAAGATGCTTTTCAAGCCAAGAACTGCAGCTACAAAAGTAAAAGCACGATGAAGCTTACTGCTGAGATAAGAATATCAGACAGCAGGAAACTATATGACATAATCTCTCCAGAGATGATAAAAAAAGAAAGGTCTTCTTTGGATATAACACAAGAAAAAGATGCTGTGAGGATAACCATAAATGCAAAAGATATCACAGCATTCAAGACATCATTTTACTCAGTCGTAAAATATCTTGATGTCGCGGAAAAGATGGGGAAAAGGTAAAATGGAAAAAGAGACACAAGAAAAAATACAGCAGCTCCAGCTTATGGAACAGAGCTTACAGAACCTTCTAGGGCAAAAACAGCAGTTTCAATCACAGATGACAGATATTGAATCAGCTGTAGATGAGATATCACGATCAAAGACCTGCTACAAGATCGTAGGAGGCGTCATGGTGGAGAAATCCAAAGAAAATCTTACAGAAGAGCTTAAGAACAAGAGAGAAATGATGGAAATCAGGATCAAGAGCCTGGAAAAGCAGGAAGAAAGCACAAGAGAAAAAGCGAAGAAGCTCCAGGAAGAAGTTCTCAAAGAGATGAAGAAGGAAGAATAAAAATGACAGAAGTACAGCAGATAATCGAAGCACTCACAGAACTCGGGGAAGACTCTACTGTGCCCAAAAACGTGAAATGCAAGATCATAACAACGATAGCAAGCCTTCAGAACTGTGAAGAAATAAGCTTAGTTATCAACAGGGCGATATACGAGCTTGGGCAGATAGCAGACGACTGCAACATGCAGAGCCATGTAAGGACTCAGATTTTCAGTATAGTAAGCATGCTTGAGAACTCAGACCTTTAATTCTTTTGCGATAAGCACATTAGGAATATGGATAATGTCTTTGCTCTTAGAAAGAACTTTTGTCTCAAGCAGGCCTATCTTCTGGACAGTTCCCTGCACGCTCTTGAGGCTTATGAGCCTGCCTTCTTTCACCTTTCCGCTTTTCCCGATCTTCAGGCCTGCTACTGCATTAGGAAGGAAATCTTTGGCTGCAAGGACGAAAGAGATGACAATAACTGCCACAAGAAATATGCCTATGATGTAAAACAAAGTATATGTGAGGTCAAGCTGGTTTAGAACTAAAAGGATAGTTATGATGTAGATTATCCCAGCGATGACTTTTGAGATCATGTTTTCCAGATCAAGATAGTATGAGGTTGCCTTACTAAAAAGCATATTCAACTCAAGCTCTGAAGCTATCTTGTTGAGGATCCTTTCTACCAGCCTTGCTATGATAAATCCGATAAACAGGATCAGAAGCGCAGCGGTGAAGTTAGAAAGATACCTGTCAAATATCATAAGGAATCCTGAATAAGCCTTGTCGATAAAGTCTATGATGCCTGCCATATCCCTAAAAGTGGGGTTATCGTTTAAGTGCTTTACGCTTTTTTTGGAGCTGTTAGGGCTTTACAAGAGTAAGATATATTAACACAGAATGAACAAAACCGAAAAATGGCGAAAACAAGGAAAGTTGAGGAGAAAAGAACTGACTCAGACCAGATAAGAGATCTAGAGAAAGAGATAGCCAACACCAAGTACAACAAGAGGACGCAGCATGCCATAGGCTTGATGAAGGCAAAGCTAGCAGCTCTTAAAGACAAAAAAGAAAAAAGAGCGGGCATAGGCGGGTCAGAATACGGCTTTGCAGTCAGAAAGTCAGGGGATGCTACAGTGCTGTTATTAGGGTTTCCTTCAGCAGGAAAATCCACGCTTCTCAACCAGATAACCGGAGCAAAGTCAGAGACAGCAGCATATGCTTTCACAACCCTCACAGTCGTCCCTGGAACACTAAAATACAAAGGGGCAGAGATACAGATACTTGATGTTCCAGGAATAGTTGCAGGAGCAGCAGCAGGAACAGGAAGAGGAAAAGAAGTGCTGCAAGTGCTGCGCAACTCAGACCTTGTCATAATACTGATAGATGTCAACACTCCTGAACACCTAAAGAAGTTACTAAAAGAAGTCAATGATGCGCATATAAGGATAAACCAAAGAAAACCAGACGTAAGGATAAGGAAAACGATACGGGGAGGAGTGAGAGTAGGAAGGACAGTAAGAACTCCTGAGCTTACAGACGAAGACATAAAATCCATACTTCATGAATTCAGGATAAGCAACGCTGATGTTCTGATAAGAGAAGTGATCAATGCAGACCAGCTGATAGATGTGATCGCAGCGAACAAGCACTATGTCCCTGCAATACTTATAGCGAACAAGATAGACATGGCATCTGATGAGCAGCTGCTTAAGATAGAGAAAGAGCTGCATCCAGATCTTTTGGTGTCAGCATCAGAAGGAAGAGGCGTGGAAGAGCTAAAAGAGATGATATTCAGAAAATTAAGGTTCATGAGGATATTTTTGAAGGAAGTAGGGAAAAAGCCTGACATGGAAGAGCCTATGATAATGTTTGAAGGGTCTACAATAAGGAACCTGTGCGACAAGCTGCACAAAGATTTTGTGAAAAGATTCAAGCATGCACGCATATGGGGAAAAACAGCTAAATTTGACGGACAGCACTTCCTTAAACTGGACAAAGAACTGCATGATAGAGATATCGTTGAGCTGCATCTAAGATGAGATCCAGAGCATACGGCCATAAGAACATAACCGGGAAGCACAAGAATACTCTAGAGATAACAAAAGATCCGGGGCTCAGCATACAAGGAGACTGCATCATAGGAGTAAAGTCAGATTTTGACCTTTCTGAGATAAAGAAGATGATGAAAGGAAAGAAGTATCTTCGGATGGAACTAAGTGTTGAGAGTATCTCTGAAGAAGTAAATGCTGAACTTAACCCTGATTTTGACGACGATCATGAGATAGTTCTTCGGAGAAGCGATTTCAAGAGCAAAAGGACATTAGGGATAAGGGCAGATAAGGCCTGCAATGATCTGTCAAGGGAGTTTGTAGAAAAACTTAAGAATGATAAAGCTGAGCTAAATATCAAGATGGAGTTTTACTAGATGAAACAGCTGAACAAATCAGAGATAAAAGAGCTTAATGCCAAACTGAAAGATATGTATAACGTAGATGATTTCTTCAGCAAAAAGGAAAAGATAACGATAGACGGAAAGCTTCTATTCAGGGAAGGAGAGACTGCGTTTTTTGACCATCAGGGAAAATGGATACCAGCCCTCAAGCTTCTGCTAAAGCAGATGCTGCTAAAGAAGATAACAGTAGATATGGGGGCGGTAAGGTTCATGGCGTCAGGAGCAGATGTCATGAGGCCGGGAGTCGTCGGTATAGATGAGGGAATCTTAAAAGGAGATATTGTAGTTGTGGTTGACGAGAACCATGGCAAGCCGTTATGTGTTGCTGAAGCAATGTTTGATTCTGAAGAGATGAATTCTAAAGAAGGCGGAAAGATAGCAAAAAACATCCACTACATAGGAGACGAGATCTGGAACAGCTAAATTTTTTAATCTGAACAGTTTTCATCAACTTATGGATTATCTTGAGCGCATCGTAGGGGAAGCAGAACTTGCAGGACTTTTTAGAGAATTACAGGGAAAGCTATGGCAGGGATCTATGGCTTCGTTTGCAGTGCAAAAAGGGGAAAAGCTTGATGTGGCATTCAACACAGGAGATTATTCGATGATCTACACTTATTACAAAGAAGGATACGAGGAGCTTAACATAATAAAGAATTATCCTGAAGGCGCCAGAAGCCTGACTATACACCTGATCATGGGTGAACTAACTATAATGTACCAGACCATTAACCTTACAGAAAATCCCATGGAATGTGACAAGATAATAGATATGCTAAAAGAGACAGAAGGCATATCACTAGACGTCACTAATGGAGTAATTATAGAGTATAAAGAAAAAGGAGCTCTTATAGGATTGGCCAAGATAGTAGATCTGCTTTAAACAAATTCAACTCTTCTGTTTTTCGGGACAAAGTTCAGTATCTTTCCTTCCTTGGGCTTTCCGCAGCCTAAGAAATCATCTTTGCATCTGATGATGACAAAGTTATCGATATCAGATTCCAGTTCTAAATCTTCTCCTTTCATCCAAAGAGCAGCCTGTTCTTCGTTTATGTCTAATATATTCTTTGCAGCGTGCTTGCCTATAATCTGGGCGCCTTCAATACTGAGCCTTAACTGGTTGCGGTCATTAAGCTCTCCAAGATACAATCCTAAGGAATTTATCCTGATCTTTTCAAAATCAAACTCCTTTATGTCAGGATTAATTATGTAGATCTTTCTTTCGTTCATGAAGAAAACATAATCTAATTCTTGGGTGAAACCCCAAGTGTCTTCCAATACCTGCTTAATCTCCTTCACTTTCTTGTTTGGGATAGGAATAAACTTCATCATGAACAACAAAAATAAGAATTGATTAAAGAATGTTTTGGTTTGGCTTTATTTTTCTATTCATCTCCATTAAATAACCTATCATGAATAGTATCAAATACCCTTAATCCGCGTTCAG
>CAZGIN010000017.1:9064-13845 GCA_964526585.1 uncultured Methanosarcinales archaeon | reverse complement strand
AGCTTTATCCCTTTTCTTTCTAGCTCTGTTTGGAATAACTGGGCTAAGATTGTTCATAGGGATTATAATCTTTTTCATGATCCCTTTTTACTTCCTGCTTAAGCCCACTAGGATAGACTTTAGCGAAAGAATCGTATTCTCACTATTTTTAGGGTTAGGATGCTTGCCTGTCCTGGTGTTTTACCTAAATCAAGCTATACCTTCATTAAGATTGAGCCTGCTTGTGATCTGGGCAGTGGTCACTGCAACAGGAATAATGCTGAATCTTGCGCTCAAAAACCATAAGGCCTCCCAAGATAACCAAGATACTTTTAAATAATAAGCTCACTCTTCTCGCAAAATGGAAAAAGCAACTGTGGTGGTCCCTACCTATAACAGAGCAGACAGCCTTATCAGGATGCTCAAATCGTTAAGAGAACAGAAGCTTAAGCAGTTTAAAGTGATAATAATAGACGACAACAGCACAGACAACACCCTGGAAGCTATCAGAGAGAACAAAGGCAGCCTGAACATAAAGGTACTGCATAATGAAAAGAACATGGGAGCAGGATACAGCAGAAACAAAGGGATAAAGGAATCAAAGTCAAAATACATAGCTTTCATCGATGATGACTGCACAGCAGATCCAGAATGGATATCAGATTTCTATTCATTCATGGAGTCAAATCCTGATGTAGACGGAGCAGGAGGGATGGTGTTCTACCCGAGGAATGCAAACATACTGATGAAGAGCATCTACTATCTTCCCCAGATGAATGAGAACACTCTTGCGATACAAGATGCAGGGAAACCCATACCTGTGAAAAACTTAAGCTGCACAAACTCTATATGGAGAAGAAAAGTCCTGGAAGAACTGGGCGGGTTTGACATCAAGCTTAGAAGAGGACAGGATACAGACCTTTCATACAGGGCTGGGAAGCACAGGCTGATGGGTATACCGAAAGCAAAAGTGCATCATCATTACAGGACAAGCATAGCTTCATTTGTCAAGCAGCAGTTCGTATCAGGAGCAGGAGGCGCAAACATAGTGAGAAAGCATCCAGGCTTCTTCAGCATACCTCAAAGGATATTGATGTATGTCTTTCCGCTGTACATCATAGCAGGCATAATGTTCCCTCTTGTGTTTGTTCTCCCGCTATTAGCGTGCAGATCCGGGATCAGTGCATACAAGCACACAAGATCTTTGGCTTTACTTTTCTCCACCACAATACTGCAGTACATCAAATACCATATCAATCTTTTTGGAATATGGAAAGGGCTTATCTTCCATTGATGCCTGCTGCAAAAGAATAAGCTTTGACAGCTTCCTTGGCAACATTTTCCCAATCTTTCTCAAGCACAGCAGAATAAGCAGCTTTTCCTTTCTCCGTCAGGTCAGAAATGCATGCTTTATCCAGAGCAGAAGCAAGGGAATTCTCGTCCATAACATCGCAGACAAATCCGCATGATGCGCCCAATATGCCTTCCTGATCATGAAAGCTGATCACAGGCAGCCCAGCAGACATGGCTTCAAGAGCAGTGATGACAACATACTCGATCTTAGAAGCCTCGATAAAAATATCAGATATCGAAAGAAGCTCATACAGCCTATCATCAGGTATGCCTTTGAAATGTAAAACATCATCTTTCAATCCAAGATCAGATTCAAGCTTCCTCAGCTTTTCTTCTTCTGGTCCTGATCCGACAATAATAAGCCTAATCTCCTTATTCGGGCTTTTTACTTTGCTGAAAGCCCTGATTATAAGATCAACATTCTTTGTAGGGGCAAGCCTGTTGACATTTATAATGACAAATGCATCTTTGGGAATGTCAAGAGAATCACGCAAGCCGGATCTTTTCGAAGCCAATGATATCACTTTATCATGTATAGAATGCACATCGACACCATCGCTGACCCTTTTAACAACACCTGGGCCAACACCGTAGATGTCAACTATCTCCTTGTCCTGCCTTGATCCGCATGAAGCGATGGCCTTGCATCTTTTGGCTGCCAAAAGCAGAGGAAGATTTATAGGGAAAAAAATCAGAGCTCTCTTCCACCATTCGATCTTGAAAGACTCATTATCAAAAGCCTGCAAAATAACAGGAATCTTGTTCTTGAACATGAGGTAATAGAAAGCAGACCAGCCGAATGAATGGACTATGTCATAATCCTTAAGCATCTTTGATACCTTTAATGAGAATATATGATACTTCAGGATCTGGAGGGGTACGAAACCTTCTACTTTTACTGGAAGAAAGATAAAATTTATCCCATCTTTGAATTCCTTCTCGATACTTTTATTTCCTTTTGAAGAAGATATGACATCAACATGATGGCCTAACTTTGCAAGGCTTCTGGCAAGAAAATAGACATACTTCTCCATCCCTCCATAGCCATGGAAAGGAAACACTCTCCTAGAGACGAGAGCGATCTTCATATCATTTCCTCATCTCTATCATAAGGTGCTCAGCAGGAAACATCTTAAAAGGAGTATGCTCATAGAATGAAGGGAACATATTAGCTATCGGCTCAATGATATAGTTCCATACAGCAAGCTTCTTGCCGAAGACAAAATTAACCTTAACTTTTGAGAAGCCAAATCCAAGCATCTTGAACCTATCATTATGGTGAGGATTGGATTTTTTCTCAAACACCTTGAAGCTCCTGTAAGTAAAGAAATGCTTGTTAAGGATATCCTGAAACCCGAAAGGGCCGTTGAAATAAGGAACCTGGATGATCGCCTTGCCTCCTGGCTTGAGCATCCTATGAATCTCCTTCATAGGACTTATCACATCATCAAGGTATTCCAGTACACCAAAACAGACGA
Organism: uncultured Methanosarcinales archaeon; assembly: GCA_964526585.1. Taxonomy (GTDB): domain Archaea; phylum Nanobdellota; class Nanobdellia; order Woesearchaeales; family CAZGIN01; genus CAZGIN01. The sequence continues at coordinate 11,035 of CAZGIN010000017.1, read as the reverse complement.
TCCTGTCAAATGAGGAATCTTTGAAAGGGTAAGGAAACTTGTTTAGATCTACGATCTTATCAACCCCTTCAACCTTGAAACTGTCCACATTAAGCCAGGTACATCTTTCTGAAGACTTCTTTATGTCATCTCCGCATCCAAGATTCAAGCAATGGATAGTTTCTTTCATTTTATAATAAGGATCAATCTCTGTCAAGAGCATACTCTTTAGAGATAGCAGTCTCAGGATCAATAGCGTTGGGAGCATCCCAAGGGAAGTTTTTCCCTGCAAGATAAGACTCCCATCTCTTCAAGTCCTCATCGACCATTATGTTTACGATGTCCTTAAACTTGGTCTTAGGCTCCCAGTTAAGGATCTTCTTTGCCTTAGCAGGGTTGCCGAGCAGTAAGTTAACTTCTGCAGGCCTGAAGAACTTCTTGTCGACTTTTACATAATCCTCATAATCTAATCCAACTCTCTCGAAAGCAAGCTTTGCAAACTCCCTAACAGTATGGGTTTCGCCAGTAGCTATCACAAAATCATCAGGCTTGTCCTGCTGCAGCATAAGCCACATCGCTTCCACAAAGTCAGGGGCATAACCCCAATCTCTCTTAGCATCAAGATTTCCCAACCTTACTTCACTCTGCAGGCCTAACTTGATCCTTGCAACTGAATTAGTGATCTTTCTTGTCACAAATTCCAATCCTCTCAAAGGAGATTCATGGTTGAACAAAGTTCCAGAACAGGCGAACAGATTGTAAGCTTCCCTGTAATTTTGTGTAACAAAATGAGCATAAACCTTAGCAGCAGCATAAGGGCTTCTCGGATAGAAAGGAGTATTCTCATCTTGAGGGATGGCCTGAACTTTTCCATACATCTCTGAAGTTGAAGCCTGATAGAACTTAGACTTAGGAGACAAAGCCTTGATGGTGTCAAGCATCCTCGTAACCCCTGTACCTGTTATCTCTGAAGTAGCTATAGGCTGCTCAAAAGAAGCGCCTACAAAGCTCTGCGCTGCCAGATTATAAACTTCGTCCGGTTTATACTTGTTGATGAGCTCGATCATAGAGCTTTGATCGATCAGATCGAACGATACAAGCTCAACTTTCTTGATTATACCCAAAGCCTGAATCCTCCAAAAATTCGGCGTGCTCAGCCTCCTGAACGTCCCTATGACCTTATAGCCTTTCTCAAGCAGGAATTTAGCAAGATATGCGCCATCCTGGCCTGTAATGCCTGTAATTAAAGCTGTTTTTACCATACTTTGAGGTTAACCTATCTGGGTTTATAAAAGTTATCGGAAAAGACGCTAAACGCGTTTTTCGGCTAAAGCAATCTTTATAAAGGAACCATCATTCGGTTCAACTATGGATATCAGGATCGTTGAGCTGAAAAAGAAGGAAGACCAAAGAGGATATGTATTACCCTTACTGGCAAGACAAGAAATGGATCAGGAGAAATTCGGCGAAATCTTATTTGCTTCTATCAATCCTGGAGAGAAAAGAGGAGACCACTATCATAAAGAGAAAGAAGAATGGTTTTTTCTTGTAAACGGAAAAGCAAGATTAAGGCTCCAGCATGTCGAAAGCGGAGAGAAACAGCAGCTGGATATCGATTCAGCAAACCCTGTCAAGATATTCATGGGAAAGATGATAAGCCACTCAGTGGAAAATATAGGAGACGAAGAACTGGTTTTCATGGAGTACTTTTCAAAAGAGCATGATGAAGCTAATCCAGATAACCATAAGTTTGTAGTAGAGGACTAAAATGGAAAAAATACCTGTATGCAGGCCGACTTATGCCGGAAACGAGAAAAAATATGTGATGGAATGCCTTGATACTAAATGGATATCTTCACATGGAAAATTCATCAAATCATTTGAAGAAGCGTTCAGTAAGTTCTGTAATGTAAAGCATGGGGTGAGCTGTTCAAATGGGACTACAGCAATCCATCTTGCTTTGGAGGCTTTAGGAATAGGAAAAGGAGATGA
>CAZGIN010000017.1:0-9054 GCA_964526585.1 uncultured Methanosarcinales archaeon | reverse complement strand
TACTTTAATTGACAAAGGAGATGAAGTGATAGTGCCGACTTTCACGATGATAGCTACTGCCAATGCAGTAGTGTACTCAGGAGCAAAACCAGTATTTGTTGATTCTGAGATGAGCACATGGAACATAGACCCTTCAAAGATAGAAGCTGCGATAACACCAAAAACAAAAGCGATAATAGTAATGCATACATACGGGCATCCATGCGATATGGACCCAATAAATGAGATTGCCAAAAAACATAACCTCTTTGTCGTCGAGGACGCAGCAGAAGCACATGGCGGAGAATACAAAGGCAGGAAAGTAGGATCATTAGGAGATGCAGCATGCTTCAGCTTCTACGCAAACAAGATCATAACAACAGGAGAAGGAGGTATGGTAGTAACAGATTTGGATAAGGCTGCGGAGAAAGCAATGCTGTTAAGAAACCATGCTTTCGGAACGCCAAGGTTTATACATAATGAACTAGGATTCAATTACAGAATGACAAACATACAGGCAGCGATAGGATTAGCGCAGACAGAAGGCATCCAAGAATTTGTTGAGGCAAGAATAAGGAATGCAGAGAGATACAATTCTAAGCTCAAGGATGTTGAAGGAATAATGCTTCCGCCTTCAAAGGAATGGGCAAAGAATGTATATTGGATGTACGGCATACTGCTTCCGAAAGGTATCTCCCGTGATGAATTCATGGAAAAGATGGAAGAGAAAGGCGTGGAGACAAGAGCATTCTTCTATCCTATGCACAGGCAGCCAGTCTATTCTGACAACAAAAGAGAAAACAATCCGGATGTATCTGGAGAATTTCCAGTTGCAGATGAACTCTGGGAGAGAGGAGTATACCTTCCTTCATCAAGTGATCTGAGCGATGAAGAGATTTCTGTTGTCTGCGAAGCTGTGAAAGAAGTTGTTGATTCGTTCTAATCATAATATACTAATAATGTACTATAATCATACTCTTTTTGGCTTATCCTCTTATATTGAACAGAAGATCTTTGATCTCTTTCATGCTGATCAGCCTGAACACGAATATCAAAGGGATGTAGATCATCACTGCTATGATGCCGCAGATGATCAGCTCAAGAAATACATTGAGAACAAGCAGCTGCTTTACATATCCTATCACGACGACCATAAGAACTCCTATGAACAATGCCTTGAGCCAGTCTAACCAAGGCTCTTTTATCGGAACAAAACGCTTCACCTTAAGTGTAGACAAGAACAGCATGAACACAAAGCTGGAAGAAGTTGCGAGAGCAGCGCCTATTATATTGAAAGGAGGTATAAGCAAAACATTAAGGATAATGTTCATAATAGCAGACAGGAAAACTATCTGCATCGTGATCTTAGGCTTTCCTATGCCTCCCAGGAAATTATTATTTATCAGAGCGATCGAGTAAAAGATTGCTCCAACAGAAAGTATCATCAAAGCAGGAGCAGCTGCAACATAATCTTCTCCGAAAAGGATGCGCAGCGCTATATCAGAAAAGGAGAACAACATCATAGATATAGGGACGATAAGCACAAATACGTTCTTATGCAGGATCTGCATGCCTGTCTTAAGCCTATCAATATCCTTCTTTGCCCAAAGTTCTGAAGATAAGGGAAATAATACTGTGGCAAAAGCCTGGGCAAAAAACCAGAGGAACGTTGCAGTCGGAAGCGCAGCCTGATAAAGCCCTACAGCAGCCAATCCGCTAAAGAGAGTAAGTAAAGCAGTATCGGTATAAGATAATATTACAGCTCCTGCTGTGGTGAGAGTGAAGAAAAAACCATAATGGATCAAGGTCTTCAAAAGCTCCTTTGACATCTTTGATCTGACCTTGAAAAATCCACTGAAGACTTTCTTCAGGAAGAAATACAGGTAGATGAACGGCATAAAGGCATAAGAGAGGATGTAAGCAAGAATAGGGGCGAATATCCCAAGCTTATCTATAAAAAAGAAAGTAAGGATAAATACCGATGCGATCCTTACAAAAGGAAGCACAGAATAAAGCACCATAGACTGGAATCCAAGGAATATATATGTGAACAAGTCTTCAACAAAAGATATCAGGAAATATATGCTGAGCATGGCAAATGCCTTTGCTGCAAGGGCATGATGGAAATAATTGATCTGAAGAAACTCAGCAGAAACTAATGACAATGCAGTCAGGATGACAGAAAGGCTTCCGTGGATAATGAAGATCGAACATATGCTTGCCTTGATCTTGCCGTATTCCTTCTTCACAAGAAACTCGGAGATGTATTTGGCGATGCCTTCTCTCAATCCAAATCCTCTTATTATCACCAAAAACTGGAACAGCGCCATCATTGCGAAGAACAAGCCGTAGTCTTCCAAAGGAAGCTTCCTCGACATCAAAAGCCTAAGAAGATAGCTGAATACAGCTGACAAAGCCAGCATTATGAATATCAGAGACGCACCTTTCACGGCTTTTGACTTGTAGGAGGTCATACTCAGCTAAGTTATGCAGTGCTTTATAAAATTGATGGAATAAAGTAAACATTGTGCAATATAGAAACCTTAATAAATGCTCATCAGAACCTTAGAGCGGTGAGAACGATGAAAGTAAGCTATTCATTTTTAGACGAGCAATTCAAGGATCCGGAACCTATACTGCAAGATATCAAAGCGCTTGTAAAATCAGGGGATTTCACTCTTGGAAACGCGCTTGAGGAGTTTGAGCAGAAGTTTGCAAAGTTCGCCCATAGAAAATATGCTATAGGAGTCGGAACAGGAACAGATGCCATAAGGCTTTCTCTGCTTGCACTTGGGATAGGACAAAGAGACGAAGTGATAACAACACCAAACACATTCTATGCAACAGTCGGAGCGATAGCAACAACAGGAGCAAAACCGGTATTTGTTGATATAAGAGACGATTTTGCGATAGACCCTTCAAAGATTGAAGCAGCTATAACGCCTAAAACAAAAGCGATAGTTCCGGTGCATTTAAACGGATGCCCTGCTGACATGGTAAAGATCATGGAGATCGCGAAAAAGCACAACCTAAAGGTTGTTGAAGATACATGCCAGGCAATCGGAGCTACAGTAGAAGGAAAAAGGACAGGAAGCTACGGAGATACAGGAGCATACAGCCTTCACCCATTGAAAAACATCAATGTATGGGGAGACGGCGGAATGATCGTAACTGACTCAGAAGAGATAAGGGACAAGCTCATACTGCTAAGAAACCACGGATTGATCAATCGTGATGAATGCGTCATGTATGCATACAACTGCAGGCTAGATACCATGCAGGCAGTAGTAGGGCTTTATGTGATAAAACAGGTTGAGTGGATCATAGGAGAAAGGGCAAAGAACGGAGAATACTATGACAAGGAGCTTGCAAACATCCCCCAGATAAGGACTCCAAAAAGAGACCAGAGATATACATATGTGCATCACAATTATGTAGTGTTTGCAGAGAAAAGAGACGAGCTTCTGAAACACCTTCTAGAGAAAGGAGTGGACGCAAAGATACATTATCCTATACCTCTTCACAAGCAGAAGGCAAGCGAATACTTAGGGTATAAAGAAGGAGATTTTCCGGTTACCGAAAGGCACTGCAAAGAGATAATATCCCTTCCTGCACACCAGCACCTTACGCAGGAGCAGAAAGAATATGTCATAAGCTCGATAAAGGAGTTCTACGATGGGAGTTAAGTACATAAACCTGCCAAAGCAATATCAAGGGCTGAAAGAAGAGATAACAGCAGCATTAGAAGATATTTTCTCTAGAGGAGATTTTGTATTAGGCAAACCAGTTGAAGAGTTTGAGCAGAATTTTGCATCCTATTGCGGATGCAGATATGCGATAGGAGTAGCAAATGGAACAGACGCATTGATATTGGTGTTGAAGGCGCTTGATATAGCACAAGGCGATGAAGTGATAACAGCGCCAAACTCATTCTTGGCAACAGCAGGATCGATAATAGCAGCAGGAGCAAAGCCAGTATTTGTGGATGTAACTGATGACTACAACATAGACCCTTCAAAGATAGAGGCTGTGATAACTGAGAAAACAAAAGCGATAATGCCGGTCCATCTAACAGGAAGGCCTGCAGAGATGGAAAAGATCATGGAGATCTCAAGAAGACATAATCTGAAGGTGATCGAGGATTCAGCACAGGCTGCAGGGGCGATGTTCGGGGATAAAAAAGTGGGAACGTTTGGAGACGCAGGATGCTTCAGCCTCCACCCGCTCAAAACATTGAATGCAGCAGGAGACGGCGGAATGATAACGACAAATTCAGAGGAAGTTTATTCCAAACTGATGTTGCTGAGGAATCATGGATTGAAAAACCGGAATGAAGCAGCGATGTGGGGCTATAACTCAAGGCTTGATTCGATACAGGCAGCGATAGCAAACATAAAACTGAAGTATCTTGATGGATGGAACAAAAGGATAAGAGAGATCGCCAGGTTGTACAGGCAGAGCCTTATGGAGCTTGCTGAAAAAGGAAGCATAAAACTTCCAAAAGAAGACACAAAAGGATTCTCAGTATACCATACGTTCATGATACAATCAGAAAAAAGAGACGAGCTTCAGCAGTTCCTTCTTGACAAAGGGATAGAGACAAAGATTCATTATCCCCTCCCGATACACCTGCAGGAAGCAGCAAAAAGCTTGGGATACAAAGAAGGAGATTTTCCAAATACTGAAATGCAGGCGAAGAGAATACTAAGCTTGCCGATATATCCTGAACTGAAAGATGAAGAGATAAAAGAAGTGTGTGATAAGATAAAGGAATTTTTCCTGATCTGATCTTGTTCTAATTCAACCCTTCCTTAAGAAGACGGTTCATCCTCTTGACATTATAGTATCTGTCGTCATCTATGTCAGGGATCTTGCCGTCTGCAAATGCTTTCTTGAGGTCAGCAACTGCTTCCTTTACGGTGTGGGCATTGGCAAATCCTAACTCATCCTTAATCTTTTCAGAATTGACATGATAAGATCTCATATCATCGCTTGGGACAGTTTCAGTCTCAACATCCCCTACAACCTCTTTAACAGCAGAAGCGATCTCCTTCACCTTAAGATTTTCATATCCTGCATTGAAGGTCTTTCCCCTTATCTTATCTATAGGAGCTTCCAGCAGAAGAAGATAACAAGCTACCATATCAGCGATATGGATATTCGGCCTTAGCTGTTCTCCGCCAAATATCTTGATCTTTCCCTTGTTGACAGCAAGATTTGTGAGAATGTTGACAACAACATCCAACCTTTGCCTAGGAGAATATCCGCATACCGTAGAAGGCCTTACGATAACTGCATTAAGGCCCTGTCTGAACTTATGCAGCACATAATGCTCGATCTCAACCTTAAGCTTGGAATACTGCGTAAGAGGCTCAAGAGGGAGGTCTTCAGTTACATTAGGAGTATCCTTGATGCCGTATACGCTTGAGCTTGAAGCATAGATGAACCTTTCAACCTTATTGACAAATGCACAATCAACAACATTGACGCTTCCATCATAATTTACTTCATGGGTGAACTGCTCATTCAATTCTGAGCTAGGATCATTTGAGATGCAAGCAAGATGGATTACAGCATCACAGCCTTCAGCAGCTTTGCATACAGCATCTTTATCCCTGATATCTCCTTTGATAGCCTCAATATCAGAATTTCCTCCAAGACCTATCTTAGAGACAAACTCTTCAGTAGAATCCCAAAACCAGAATGAATCAAATACAACAACCTTATAGCCTTTCTTCACCAATTCAGGAGCAAGAACTGAGCCAACATATCCTGCGCCCCCTGTAACAAGCACCTTCTTAGACATCCTATATCACCTGAGGATAAGAGATATTAGGGCATTTAAAAGGTTATATGGTCTGGCAAAGAATATACCACTTTTCCGATACACTAATAAACGCCTCCTGATAACCCTAAGCATCATGGGAACTATCGCTGAAATAGACAAAGAAGTGCTTATTTCCTTGCTTAAGAGAGCGTTAAGGGTAAGGATTACAGAGGAAAGGATTGCAGAGAGATATGCCGAGCAGGAGATGAGATGTCCAGTACATCTGAGCATAGGCCAGGAAGCTACTCCTGCAGCAGTATGCGAACTTCTCTCTAGATCAGATATAGCTTATGCAAGCCACAGGAGCCACGGGCCTTATATCGCTAAATATGGAAGCCTGCCTAAGCTGATAGCAGAACTGTACGGAAAAGAAACAGGATGCAGCAGAGGAAAAGGAGGATCCATGCATATAATAGACCTTGATGCAGGATTCTGGGGTTCAGGAGCTATAGTCAGCGGAACCATCCCTCTGGCAGTCGGGACAGCGTTCGGAAACAAGCTTCAGGGCAAAAACACGATATCAGCAGTATTCTTCGGAGACGGATGTACAGAAGAGGGAATATTGTTTGAGGCGATAAACTTCGCGATGCTGAAAAAACTTCCGGTATTCTTCGTATGTGAAAATAACCTTTATTCAGTATATACAGACCTCAAATCAAGGCAGCATCCTGACAGGGATATGGTAAAGATCGCAGGAGCGCACGGCATGATGAGCTTTAGGACAGACGGACATGATATAGTCGAATCCTACCTGGCAGCAAAAAAAGCGATAGACCACATAAGAAGCGGAAAAGGCCCTGCATTCGTAGAGTTCATGACATACAGATACCTTGAGCATTGCGGCCCGAACTGCGACAATGATCTTGGATATAGAGAATTGGAAGAGTTCAACTTCTGGAAAGAGAAGTGCCCGATAGAGAAATATGAAAAACAGCTTACTGCAGAAGGCATATTATCTCTTCAAGAGATAAAAGAGATCAAAGAAAGCATAAACAAAGAGCTAGATAAAGCGTTCAAATTCGCGTTAGAAAGCTCTCTTCCAGCAAAGGAAGAGATGACAAAGCATGTTTATGCAGAATGAGTTTAATAGGATGGATGCTAGCATCAGATAAGCACGGATAAAAGATGGAAAGGATAATAACTTTCAGGGAAGCGATGAAAGAAGCGTTTGATACCGCTTTGCTAGACAAAAAAGTTTTTATTATAGGAGAAGGAGTGCCTGACCCAAAAGGGATATTTGGAACAACCACAGGATTAAAGGAAAAATATCCAGGCCAAGTCATGGACATGCCACTTTCAGAGAACGGCATGACAGGTATATGCATAGGAGCAGCATTAACAGGGATGAGGCCTGTGCTGATGCACCAAAGGATAGACTTTGCGCTACTTTCTCTAGACCAATTGTTCAACAATGCAGCAAAATGGCATTACACATTTGGAGGGCAGCAGAAAGTTCCTATGGTAGTGAGGATGGTGATAGGAAGAGGTTGGGGCCAAGGGCCAAACCATTCGCAGAACATACAGAATCTTTTTGCGCATATTCCGGGATTAAAAGTAGTCATGCCAAGCACAGCATATTCGGCAAAAGGGCTGATGCTGGCAAGCATAAAAGACAACAACCCAGTAATGTTCATAGAACACAGATGGCTGCACAATCTCACAAGCCATGTTCCTCAAGAGCCATACGAGATCGAGCTTGGGAAATGCAGCGTGATGAGAGAAGGAAGCGATCTCACTATTGTTTCAACATCATTTATGACACTTGAAGCGATGAAACTATCAAAGATTATGTCTGAGTTAGGAATAAACATCGAAGTGATAGATGTGCAGACAATAAAACCTCTTGACAAAGAAACAATACTCAAATCTGTCAAAAAAACAGGAAAGCTTCTGGTGATGGATACAGGATACATGACAGGAGGATTCGCAAGCGACGTGACAGCGATGGTATCTGAAGAAGCTTTCTCATGCTTAAGGTCTCCGCCTAAGAGGATAACCCTGCCGGACATACCGACTCCGTGCACAAAGGGGTTGACAAAGCATTATTATCCGAACCATAGGACCATAGCACAAGAAATAATAAATATCATAGGGGATTCCTCAAAAGAAGATGAGATAATGGCCAAGATAAAGCTGCCTGAAAAGCATGACATACCGGATAGCAGCTTTACAGGGCCTTTTTGAAGGGGAAAAAGATATGGAAAAAATGGATAAATCAATAACAGTACTGATACCGGCTTATAATGAGCAGCTTCACCTAAAAGGGACTGTGCTAACAGTAAACAAGGTTCTTGCTGAACTGTTCAAAGACTATGAGATAATGATCATAAATGACAACAGCAAAGACCAAACAGGCCAGATAGCAGAAGAGATGAAAAAAGGAAATGATAGGATAAAAGTTTTCCACAATAGTGCAAACAAAGGATTGGGATACAACTACCGGAGAGGAATACAGCTGGCTTCAAAAGAATATTTCGGCTGGGTTCCTGGAGACAACGACATAAAAGAGGAATCGATAAGCAACATATTCTCAAATGTAGGAGAAACAGACATAATAATACCTTACACCTCAAATCCAAAAGCAAGAACCTTGTTCAGAAGGCTTGTCTCCAGCATGTACACAAACATGCTTAATCTACTGTTCGGCCTGAACATAAGATACTACAACGGTATAGCAGTATACAGGACAGAAGTCGTCAGGAAAGTCAAGGTCGTTACAAACAGCTTCGCTTTCCAGGCAGGGATACTGATAAAGCTTCTCAAGAGAGGGCACACCTACAAGGAAGTCCCGATGAAGATCAAAGGAGTTGAGCAGTCGAGCTTATTCAGGATAAACAACCTTGTGAACGTTGCCAGGACGATCGTAAAACTTTTCTATGACTTAAGGATCAGGAGGAGAAATGATAGATGCAAACGCAGCTGAATTTGGATCCAGCAAAGTGCTTACCTATTCAGAGCTCGTGCAGAATATATCAAGCATAAAAGCATCAGGGAAAAAGATAGGATTATGCCACGGAGGATTTGACCTTCTTCATCCAGGGCATGCAAAACATTTTGAGTCAGCAAAGAGGCTATGCGATTATCTTGTTGTATCTGTCACGACAGATGACAATGTCAGCAAAAGAAAAGGAACAGGCAGGCCGATATTCTCACATGATCTAAGAGCATACATGATAGCAAGCCTGGAATATGTAGACTACGTCGTGATAAGCGATTTCAGAAGAGGAGTTGAAGTCATAGAGAAACTC
>CAZGIN010000016.1:0-14030 GCA_964526585.1 uncultured Methanosarcinales archaeon | reverse complement strand
CCCAGACAAGAATGAAGAGATGTTTTCCCTGCAGTACGGAACTGACATAAGGTTTACAGTAGGTGTGAGTTCAGGAACAATACTGATAACGCCTGTATTTGAGCAAGATAGGCTGCAAGAAAAGATATTTGATGATATTGACAGAGAAGTTTTTCGGGAGCTGATGAGACATAATGGCAAAGAATATGCTATCTGCGAAGATTCACTGATAGGAGCAATGAAGAACTATATCATCAAACACAGCAGCGTGTTCGGGATAACTAAGCAGCCTGATCGTATTTCTTAGAAGGGATGAACAATAATTTTCCTTTGCCTTTCTGCTGGTTGTATGCGGCTTCGTCAAGAAGCTTTATTCTATAGATATCTTCAGGCTTGATAAGCTTTCCAGAATCAACATCGTGGATCTCAAAATGAAGATGACAGTATAACGGATGCTCGTCCGCAGCATTTCCGGTCATGCCAGCGAATCCTAAAATCTTTCCTTTTGATACTTTGACCTGATCTTTAGGATCAAGCATTATAGGAGTACGATCAGCATAAGCTGATAATACCTTTTCAAGCTCTTCTGACAATCCAGAAAGATGAGCATACTTTGTCCTTATCTTATGCCCATCAGGCATCTCGTGCTCAACGACAACATAAGTTCCGTATTTTCCAGAAGCTGAATCAGAATAATCAAATCCAGATTCAGATATGCCAAATCCTTTTTGGAATTCAACAATCTTTCCTCCTAAAACCGACTGAACTTGAGTTCCAGCTGATGCAAGAAAATCAATTCCATCATGGCGTTTTGGAACCAAAGCCCTAACATCACTAGGCTTTGCAGTCTTATTTTCATGCTCTTCGATCAATACTGAGCCGTGCATCTTCCTATGATATCCTGATTCGCCAAGCCTTTCAAGAACGGTTAAATCAGAATCAGCAACTCCTTCAATATGAGAAGAAGGGCCAACTAAAGGTGAAGCTGCAAATCGCAGATATCCTGGAATATCTGCATCTGAGGTGAAAAACTGCTCTGTAAGAGCCTGAGCAACATCATCATATCTTTTTGCAATCTCTGCATTAAGACGCCTGATCAAAGAAAGCTGGACTTCACCAGTTTCAGCTGCCAGAGCTTCATCTAGTAGATCAAAAGCTTCAGGAGCCATCATAGATAATGTGACTTCGTCTAAGGATTGTTCAACTGCCATATGCTTAATTGGGAAAAGGTAGTATATAAACCTTTCTATTTTGTAGCTACTCTTGAGTGGTGTTTAGGAGTTTTGGGCAGACTTTTTTATCTGATCGTAGATCTTATCCTCATCGATCTTGAGTCCAAGCTTCTTGAAAAAGCTGCAGACATTTTTTATGTCTCGCTTGAGAAGATCTTCAGCGTTAGCGCTGTCTATAGCGCTTCCGTGGGAGATATCGATAAAGACAGCACGCTCGTTGTCGTTTAAGATGTTGAATGGGGAAAGGTCTCCATGGATGATGCCTGCTTTGTAGAGCTTCTTCATATTATTGATAATCTGGTTGAAGAAAGCCTTAGGATCCTCAGGAGAAGCCTTGTTCAGCTTAGGAGCAGGCTCATCCTTTCCGACAAGCTCCATAATTATGATATTATCCTTCACAGTATAGGGAGTTGGCACAGAAACCCCTTTATCACGTGCCCTAAGAAGATTGCGGTATTCTCTTCGAGCCCAAGCAAATATGATCTGACGCTTGGTTCTTTTAAGCCCAGGAAGCCTTGTATCATAGCGGATATACTCATACATACGGTTAAAATCACAGGTTTCAAGCCTGTAGATCTTGACAATCACTTTTGAGCCGTCTTTCCTTAAAGCAGTGAAGATATTAGCTTCTTTTCCTATGGAAACAGGGCTTTGGAGCTCCTCAAAGAAGCCCTGAGCAGAAAGCTTGAATAAGTTATGGAGCGTATAATTATCAAAAACATCGTTATAGGTTTTAAACTTCTCCTTCATCACTTTGACCATAACCGGAGAAATGCAATAAAGAGTTCAAAAACCTTTGCATTATTTATTTTCTATATAGAAGTTAATTATAGTATTATTGTCGACGGAGAGAGACAAGTTTAAATACTGAGCCTCAATCCTCTTTAAAAGAGAACTCAAATGGGTCCTTATACGAGCTGGACAACAAGTCTGGCAGTGAGAATAAGACACTCTTGAGGTCAACAGCCCGTCACGAGAGTACTCAAGGAAGCTTACGGCAAAGCCAAGCAATGAGCTTGGGAGTTAGTGAGTCGGGCAACAAACACTTTAACAATTACAAAGATGGGGTTTCATAACCACGCATCACAAATGTACAACATAAGGTTGCAGAAAAGGACAAGTACGAATCCATCATGATCATCATGTTCATTACACCAGTAAGATATAATGTAACATCTGAATAGAAGAATTAACTTGTTCTAGAAAGAGACAACCTGACATAGGAGGGATTAGAATGGGAAAGATAAGCCCAGTATCATCAAAGTACATAATAAACGCCACAATAAACATAGAAGGCGTAGTAGACAGACCAGACGTAATAGGCGCAATATTCGGCCAAACAGAAGGACTTCTAGGAGCAGACCTTGAACTAAGGGAACTGCAGAGAAGCGGAAGAATAGGCAGAATAGAAGTAAATGTCGACACAAGAAGCGGAAAAACAAGCGGAAAGATCACAATACCTTCATCTCTAGACAAAGCAGAAACATCAATCGTTGCAGCAGCACTGGAGATAATCCAAAGGATAGGGCCATGCAACGCAAACATAAAAGTGCAAGATATCGAAGATGTAAGGATATCAAAACGTAAGTTTGTGATAGACAGGGCAAAAGAGCTTCTGAAAGGAATGGTAGAAGGAGTAATTCCAGACAGCCAGGAAATAGCAGAAGAAGTAGCAAACTCAGTAAGAGTGATGGAGATAAGAGAGTACGGAAAAGACAGGCTGCCAGCAGGCCCAGCAATCGAAGAAAGCGATGAAGTTATCGTAGTAGAAGGAAGAGCAGATGTCCTGAACCTTCTGAAACACGGCTTCAAGAACGCAATCGCCATGAACGGAACAAGCGTCCCTGAAACTGTAGCAGAACTGACAAGACAGAAAACGGTTACAGCATTCGTAGATGGAGACAGAGGCGGAAACCTGATAATCAAAGAGCTTATGGGAGTAGCAGAGATCGATTTCGTAACAAAAGCTCCAGACGGAAAGGAAGTTGAAGAGCTGACAAAGAAAGAGATCCACAAAGCTTTAAGATCAAAGATAAGCCCGGAACAAGTAGAGATCAAAGACCTGGAAGCTGCAGCAAAAGAAAGAAGGCAGTTCCAGAGATCGATACAAAGGAATGTTCAGCAGCAGCATGACAACAGAAGGCCACCGATGCAGCAGCATGACAACAGAAGGCCACCGATGCAGCAGAGGCCTCAGCAGCAACATGTAGTAAGCACAGCAGAAAAACAGAAATTCAAACAATTATTAGAGGATCTTGTAGGAACAAGAGGAGCTTACATACTTGACCAGCAGATGGCAATACTAGGAAAAGTTCCGGTAACAGAGCTGCAGACAACGATCAAAAGCCTTTCAAACATCCATGCTATCGTGATGGACGGCAAGATAGAGAAAGACCTGGTAAGCACAGCAGAAAGGGCAAGAATAAGATACCTTGTAGCGATGGAATCATTAGTTGCAAACAACGAGACAAGGATGACACTGCTAACCGCAAAAGATCTTTAGGTTAATTTTATAAATTTCTTTTAATTTATTCTTTTAATATGGTTAGATTCATACTGATACATGGAGCTTATGGTAATCCTGAAGAGAACTGGTTTCCCTGGCTGAAAAAAGAGCTTGAATCAAAAGGACATGAAGTTATTGTCCCAAAATTACCAACACCTGAAAACCAGGAGCTGGAAAAATGGATGAAGCAATTTGAGCAGCATAAGGATAAGATAAGTAATGATACAGTGCTTATAGGACATAGCTTAGGGGTTGCATTCATATTAAATGTGCTGGAAAGGATCGATGTAAAGATAAAAGCAGCATTTCTAGTATCAGGATTCATAGGAAAATTGGGAATAGCAGAATTTGATGATATAAATCAGAGTTTTACAGAAAGAGAATTTGACTGGAACAGGATAAAACAGAACTGTGAGAAGTTTTTTGTTATGAACTCAGACAATGATCCTTATGTTCCATTAAAAAAAGGAGAAGAGATCGCAGAAAATCTAGATACTGATCTCACCATAGTGAAAGAAGGCGGACACATAAACTCCTCAGCAGGATTTGATAAATTTGAACTATTGTTAAGAAAGATAGAAGAGATATTATAAAAAAATCAGCTGCACTCAGCAGCGAAATTCTTCAAGTCAGAATCGCGGACTGCCCCTTTCAGAACTTCACCTGAACTTGAGCAGATGAACTGGGGAACTCCTGCGCCAACATCGTAGCATTCTGACACAACATCACCAGATGCCTCGTCAGAAGCAGCATAATAGACATTATTCAACAATGCTGCAGCCTGGTCAAGAGCAGACTGGCATGAAGAGCACCATGTTGCATAGTATACTATCACTGCGTTGTCTTTGAGACCAAACCTCGAAGCGCACTCAGCCTTGAACTGATAAACATGTTCTGCTTCTTCGATCTGTTCAGCTGCAGTATTTTCACTAACAGTTGCAGGTTCTTCTGGAGCTTCTGCACCCGGCTCTTCTGTCAGTTCTTTCTCAGATCCTGGTTCTGCACCAGGCTCTTCAACAGGAACTTCTACAACTTCCGGCTCAACAACCTCAGAAACGTCTTCAGGATCAATGACAGGCTCAACTTCTGTATTGATGTTATCATCGACAACAGGCTTGTTGTTATTGTTGATCAAGATAGCGATCTCAGCAGATTTTCTCAACTGAGACATGTAAACCTGCAAAGCAGAAGACTCTTTCTCCTGCTTAAGGCTGGATTCGATCGAATCCCTTGCTTCATCCAAAGGAATCACATCAGAATCTCTCTTGATAACATGCCAGCCGAACTGCGACTCAACAGGAGGTGAGATTTGGCCTACGTCCAGAGCAAAAGCAGCATCCTCAAATTCAGGAACCATAACGCCTTTTCCGAAGAATCCAAGAGAACCCCCATTAGGCGCAGAAGGCCCTATAGAATATTCCTTAGCAAGCTCAGCAAAATCAGCGCCGTCATCAAGCTTTGCTATGATATCCTCAGCATCCTCTTTTGACTCAACTAATATGTGAGAAGCCCTTATCTCGCCTTCACCTGCAGTGAACAATTCAATATTATTATCGTAAAAGCCCTCTATCTCCTGATCTGAAACCTCGATCTGGTCCAAAAGCTCAGAATCGATAAGCTTTGATATTACAAGCTGGCGCTTGTATATCTCATAGATATCATCCAAAGTCAGGCCAGCCTCATCAAGCTGGGCGAGGAAATCATCTTCAGGAATATCATTAGCCTCAAGGATAGCATTGACATGATCCTTCACTTCCTTATCACTGACCTTTATGCCAAGATCTGCAGCGCGCTGAAGCAAAAGCTCCTCATTAATTGTTTTGTTCAAGATCATCTCTTTTGTGATAAACTGCTGATTATAAGGAGACAAGCTCTTGTACTGAACGTCAATAAACTCCTGGGATATGCCTACGCCATTGACAGTAGCTACAACAGTCGAGGCAGCATGGCCTGTAACAAGATCAGAAACATTATCCTTTCCGAAAAAGCCGAAACCTCCAAAGTTGAAGATAAGCGCGATAACCACGATAATCGCAAGAACAGTGATCACCATAGGCATAATGCTCTTCTTCTCGGGATTGCCATATGAACTCTCCTCAAAAACAGGATCTGAATCCCCAGGGACAGAGACAGAAGGATCAACAGACTTAGGCTCTGCCTTAACTTCCTCATCTTCCTTACTTTCAGCTACTGAGCTGCTGACAGGAGCAGAAGGCTCTTTCTCTTCCTTGGATTCCTTCTCTTCTTTAACCTTTGCAACCTTTGGCTTAGTCTCCTTAGAAGAGCTTGATTTTTTCACAACTTTCTTCTTAGGCTTCTTTGAACTAGCTTTATCAGCACCATCAGTGCTATACTCAACAGATACCTCTGTAGAAAGAGGATCAGAGAAATCGTATTCCTCGCTATAATCAGGTTCTTTTTTACTCACAACCAATCACCCACACAAGGTTAATGCAACAATAAGTTATT
The DNA here is from genome assembly GCA_964526585.1 of uncultured Methanosarcinales archaeon. Lineage (GTDB taxonomy): Archaea > Nanobdellota > Nanobdellia > Woesearchaeales > CAZGIN01 > CAZGIN01. Next base: position 7,844 of record CAZGIN010000016.1, on the reverse strand, counting down.
ATTAAAGGTTTCGGTGGAGTATTATTATAGAGTAGTTTCAATAAGTATTTATAGCTCTCATATAGTGGTAGTATGCATGTATGACATAATCATAGGCAGAAGCGAAAAAGACAGGAAAGAGCTGGGCTCTAAAGGAGCGATCTATCTCGGAAAGCATTATGTCAAGATGGGGCAGATGACCTCTTTGTCTAATAAGATATATCTTGATGTGACAACATCACACGTCGTTTTCATATGCGGAAAGCGAGGAGGAGGAAAAAGCTATACTATGGGAGTCATAGCAGAAGGATTCTCCATGCTCGAGCCGGATATTAAGGAGAATCTGTCTATAATATTGCTTGATACCATGGGAGTGTACTGGCCTTCTAAGTATCCAAACTATGCAGACGAACTATTGCTCAAAGAATGGGGATTAGAAGCAAAAGGCATCAACGTAACAATATTTACTCCATACAAATACTATGAAGAATACAAGAAAAGCGGCATACCGACAGATGTGCCTTTTTCCATAGATGCAGCAGAAGTAGACCCGGACGACTGGTGCAGCGCGTTCAGGCAAGACAAATATTCTGCAGCAGGAGTGCTGATATTCAATACCATAACAGAACTGAAAAAAAAAGGAAAATACACAATAGCACAGATAATAGAAGCAATACAAAATGACAAAGAAGCAGAGCAAGAAGTGAAGAACAGCGTAGTGAGCATGTTCAAGATGGCAGAAGGATGGGGCGTGTTTAGCGATAAACCGACACCCCTTAGAGAGCTTGCAAAAGGAGGACAGATATCAGTACTTGATGTAAGCTGCTATGCAACGATGCCAGGAGGATGGGACGTCAAATCATTAGTAGTAGGCATAGTAGGGCAAAGGCTGTTTATAGACAGGATGCTTTATAGAAAAGGAGAGGAGCAGAAACAGCTGAACGTAGCACTTGATTACTTCTCCAGAGCAGAGAGCACAGGAAAAAAAGAGATGCCGTTAGTATGGCTAGTCATAGACGAAGCGCATGAGTTCTTGCCAAAAGAAGAGAAAGACGCAAATGCAGCGACAAAGCCCATGATAGAGATAATGAGAGAAGGGCGACAGCCAGGAATATCACTGATCTTAGCAACACAGCAGCCGGGCAAGATCCATACAGACGTCATGACACAATCAGATACAGTCATATCGCACAGGATCACTGCACGTATGGACGTAGAAGCACTAGGATTACTAACACAAAGCTACATGAAAGAAGGATTAGTAAGAGCTATAGATGATCTGCCTCGTGTGAAGGGATCAGCAGTATTGTTTGACGATACAAACGAAAGATTATATGCTATGAAAGTAAGGCCGCGTATAAGCTGGCACGGAGGAAGCGCTCCAACAGCGATACCGACAGAAAAGAATAAATTTAGTTTCTAAAAGGGATCGACAATATCAAAAAAATCAGGAAGGTCGTTTATATCAAAAGCAGGCCTGGCCTGACGATGCGCATCATCATAAGTCATGTGAACAGCCCTTCCTAAAGCAATACCATAGATATTCCCCTGATAACCCAAAGCCCTCATGATACCTGCAATAGACTTGATCTGGCGGCCGGTCGTGGTAACGTCATCAAATATCACAAGATTGGGAACATCCCATACGAAAGCATCCCTAGGAACACCGACAGTGCGGAAATGCTCTGAAATATCACTCCTTGAGCCAGAACTATCCTTAGACTTAGGAAACACACGATAAAAAGCCCTTTGGAAATGGATCTGATTCGCTACATTTCCTGAATGAACAAAATTGATAAAAGCGTGGTTTATATCAAAAGCATAGCAATACTCAGGAAGAGAATTCGGAGCAGCCATAAAATAAACCCCCTCATCCATAAAAGTATCAGCCAGACCAAGCTCATCGATCTTATCCTGATACAGCCTAAGCATATTTGCTACTACCCCTTTGTACGATTTGCCATACCTCAAATGCCCGTTATAGAAATAAGGATCTCTTGCATCGGCAAAGAAATCCTGAGGAGCAACTTCTCCTGAACCCTTAAACGTGAAAATATCAGTAGAGAAACCATCATTCGTTCCCTGACGATCATAATTATAGTATTCAGAGACAAAATGGACAGGAATATCAGCAGAAGAAGCATTTGGGGCAAACATAAAATTGTTAGGAGCCTGCCTTGGAGCATATCTTATACGTTCAGACTCAATCTCAATGATCATCTGTTCTAAATCCTGCGGAGAATCCAAAAGAATAGAAGGCTCAGCAGCAGCAAGCCTCTGCCTTGAGACCGCACCCCATCCTGCTCCTATCGAAACAGACTGGATCTCATGCGCCGCCAACACATCCTTAGGTGAATCTCCAACAACAACAATACCATAACCCTGAGGAACAGAAAACCTTACACGGTTCATGCAGCCAGGCCTTGGCTTGTCCAATGCAGCGAAAACAGGAACATCAGCAGGAAAACCGTGCTTAGCCAAGACAGCCCTAACATAAGCATCAGGAGAATTGCTGGCTACAGCAACTGCCTTCTTCTGATAGAAATCAGTAAAAACCTTCCTTACAGAAGGATCATAATCAAAAGTCGGGATAGCACTGATATTTTGAGAAACAAAATTCCTACCATAGGAATTTCCAAGATAAGGAAAAGCATTGGCTGTATGAGCCAAAGTGTTGTCAAGATCAAAAACCAAGAAAGCTCTCATGAACCATTCCCCGGCTTGTTCGGGACAATAAAGAACTTCTTCCAATCTTCACCATGAAGCTCCTTGACCTTCTCTATAGAGCTACTTATCCAATCATAACGCTTGGAAATATTTGCCATCAACACATACAACACTTTTCCCTGCTCGATGCATTCATCAACAGCATTAAGAGTTCCTGAAGTCCTGTATTTCTTTGTCTTAGGATCAAAACCTTTGTCTCCAGCCTTTACAACAACAACACCTTCACTAGCTAATCCAACAGTAGTCTTGTTACGGTAAGCAAACCTAGATTTGATGATCTGCATGCTGAAAGGCATGCCTATAGGATACTGTGATATCAAAAGATGATTCTCAGCGATATTTTCACCAAGCTTAAGATTCTTCTTAGGAGAGATATCATCGATAGGAGTTCCCAATACAGCGATAGTACTGCCTTTGTAATCAAGAGCTGTCTGATGAGCCAATGCATCGCAGCCAAAAGCAAGGCCGCTGACGATCACATAGCCTTTTTCAGCCATCATTATCGTAATAGCTCTTCCTTCTACCTCATCTGAAGGATCAGGCTCTCTTGTGCCGACAACAGCGACGCTCTTCCGCTCAAGAAGAGAAAGATCCCCTCTATAATACAAAACAGGCGGAGGGCTTTTTACAGATTTGAGATGAGAAGGATATGCATCATCACATATCCTTAAAACACCAAAAGAAGCATCTCCGATCTGAGATTCCAAATCCTTGAAAGAAGCGCCTGAAAGAAGATTCTTTGCTTTCGATACAGCCTCTAAAGAGCCATACCTTCCCAAAAGATCTGCAAGCTGATCATCTGAAGAACGGTCACAAGGCCTGATAACCCTGTCATAAAACAAAGCAGCATGATACATGCATTCAGTTCTAGCATCTACACTATCTAACCCCATAAAAAGAGAAGAATGAAGAAATACTTAAAACATTTACTGATTATTTCCTCTTCTTGGAAGCCTTTTTAGCAGGCTTCCTGGATGATTTCTTCGCAGCGCTCTTTTTTGAGGCCTTCTTTTTAGCTGCTTTTTTCTTAACAACTTTCTTTTTAGCAGGCTTCTTAGCAAGGGAAGGCTTTTTTCCGCCAACATGCTCAGTCTCGAACTTTCTAGTAAGATCAATAGGTTCAGCCTCCTCAATAGGAGCGTAAGTCATGCTGATCAATGAAGCTATGAACATCACTGCAAAGACTATAGCAAAAGCAAGCCCAAAACTGGGAGAAGCAGGCCAGACCATCAATATCGATACGAAAAAGCCTATAATGCTGATAACCATAAAAGAACTCTTCAACGGAGCTACCTTAAACATACAACCACCTCTTTTTGACATTTTGGACATCTGGAATATATAAAGTTTTACAGTTTTAAGGCTTCCAGATGTACTGATCGAGCTTCTTCTTAGCAAGCTCACGCCTCTTCTGATGCTCTGAAAGGAAAGAGTTGAGCTTTTCGATCAAGATGGCCTTCAATTCACCGCTCAAAAGCTTTCCTGACCTGTAATCATCATGTATCTTACGGAGCTTGGCATCGTCTTCCTCAAAGAAAGTCAACCATTGGTAGGAAACATCAACATCAGGATTGCCTCCATGTTTTCTGTGCTCCTCAACAGTATCTTTTCCACCAGAGAAAGCATAACGGTTGATCTTCTTCTTGACAGTATCTGCATCATCAGTAGTGAAGACAGTGGCATTATCCCCTGAAGAAGATGACATCTTTCCATCTTCAGACATCCCTCCCAATCCAGGAAGGAACCTGCATTGTATCGAAGCAGGCTTGTAATAGCCAAGCTTAGGGATAACATCCCTTGAAACCCTAAAATGAGGATCCTGATCGATAGCATGAGGGATCAAGCAAGGGATATTCTTATTTTTCAAAGCACTAGGAAGAACCGCAGGAACTGCCTGCATAGCAGTGTAAAAGATAGCGCCGATATTCTGGTCGTTAGTGAAACCAAAAGCAGACTTCACAGTTGAGAAAGTGATGCGCTTAGCTATCTTGCAGGCTTCAGTGTACATGACGCCAGCATGCCTTGTATCGATGATGAAATGAGTCTTCTTAGGATCAAAGCCTAAAGCGATCACATCAAGCATGTTCTCCTCAAGATATTTCTGAGCATCCTCAAAAGACAAGTTCTGCTTGAAAAGGAACTTTTCCTCATCAGGGAACTGGAAATACAGCTCTACATCGAAGACATCCTGAAGCCACTTAGTGAAGATCCAAGGGACAAGATGGCCAAGATGAGTATGGCCAGAAGGAGCCCTTCCAGTATAAAGGAAAAACCTGTTTCCTTTCTCATATTCATCCAATATGAACTTTAAATCTCTGTGCGCAAAGAATATATTTCTCCTTATCATGTAATGAAGAGGCTTTTTCGTTATGCTTTCAATGCGCTCAGCAAGGCTATGGGTGAGCTTCTCAACACCGAATTCCTTGATCAGCTTGTCATAATCAATATTTCCCTTAACTTCCCAAGGGGTAACGATAGTTTTTGATGCCATAACAAAAGGCTGGCGATGACGCTATATAAATCTTACTGGGAAATTTTATATAAGAGTACAAACAATAAAGAATATCTAATGGGTTTTCTACGCAGAATCGGACTTACACTGGCAGGCATAGCTCTATGCATCGGAGCAGGATGTGCCAATTACAGTACAGTAGAATCTCTTCCTCCTGAGAGTATGGCTATTGTCGCGCATGAATATGATGAGTTTATAGAAGAACAGCAGGAATTGCAGAAAGAACGAGAATCACAAATAAGTGCTCCAGATTTAGAAAGATCAGCAGAGGTAAATAATGCAGAGTCTGCATCAGAACCTGGAGAGATCCCAAGATTTCCTTATTTTGAAGAACTTGAAGCTAGATTGCAACAAATCAATGAAGAGACTGTATCAACCTGGCGCAACAGGGACGACGTCGAAATAAGCACAATTGAAGAAATAATGGGAGAACTCGAACCGATCATCACAATCATAGAAAGAAAAACAGGATTAGACGTGCAGGAATATGATGCTGATGAAATAACAAATTCAGTATGGGCTGGATGCAGAAGATATTATCAAACTCTTTTGGTTACAGAACCGTATAGATTTGAGACTTTAGACCTAATAACAATGCTTGAATTCATAGGAAGAGACCTGGATACAAACCTAAACAGCTCTGACTATGAAGAAGATAAGAGCGTACGAAACAGAGCAGAATCCCTTGCACGGGTGTTTGCGGCAGGAGTAATATGTGAAATCATGCAGGATTATCACAGGGACATAGGAAGAGAACTATTCGAGAAGATACTCACGCCCAGTAATAGACTGATGGAAGGAAGAAGCGGAGATATGAGAGAATATTTGAATACGAACAGATATGAAATGCATAATAGAGTGCTGCTGACTACCATGATAATATCGCAGAATCCATTGGATATACTTGGTACATGGAAGCGCCTGACACAAATGAGCGGAGAGAGATTTTATAGGGAGATGGATGAATTAGCTAGAGACGCTCCTGGAAGATATCAAAGTGTTAAGCAGGTATATAATCAACTGTATGGAGTATTTGAACCTGAATCTTTGCCTCAACCGACTCCGTTACCTGAAGTATTACCTGCAACTGAACCTGTATTGCCTATTGAAGGAAGCCCAACTGTTGCAATAGGGCAATAATTTAAATAGTAGATTCTCGGGAGTGAGTGCATGAAGCATACCTTATCAATAACCGTCATGCTCGTAATATTGTTCTTTGCAGCACAGATAGCAGGACTGGCGATAGTGGACAAATATATAGACCACCAAAAGACAGAGATAACAGGGAAGGCAGTCTTTAGCGATCTTCCTTACCAACTTGAAAGGCCGCCAGTTCCTGAAAAGACTTCTTATGTGTATATACTGATAGCAGTACTGATAGGAACTGGGCTAGTGTTGCTGCTTATAAGATTCAAGAAAGTGATGCTCTGGAAATCATGGTATTTTCTAGGAGTAGCTGCTTGTCTGACAATCGCTCTTGCACCTTTTGTAGGAGAGATAGCAGCACTGGTAATATCTTTGGCCGCTGCAATCTTCAAAGTGTTCAAGACAAACTTCTATGTGCATAACATAACAGAATTATTGGTGTATGGAGGACTGGCAGCAATATTTGTGCCCATAATGAACCTGTTCTCGGTAGTGATGCTAATGCTGCTTATATCAATATACGATTTCATAGCAGTATGGGGACTAAAGCATATGGTGACTATGGCAAAGTTCCAGTCTGAAAACAAAGTGTTTGCAGGACTCATGATACCTTATCCTGAAGAGAAAGGAGCAGTAAAGCTGACAAAAGAAGAAGCGCAGAAACTAGGAAAAGGAAATTATAAAGAAGTAAAAGGAAGAAATGCAGTACTAGGGGGAGGAGACATAGGATTTCCGTTACTTTTTGCAGGAGTCGTGATGAAAGGGCTGATGCTAACAAATGTGCAATGGATAGGATTCCTGAAGGCGTTAGTCATACCAGTGTTTGCGACAATATCTTTGCTGCTATTGTTCTTTATGGCAAAGAAAAACAGATTCTACCCAGCGATGCCATTCCTGACATTAGGGTGCGCAGCAGGATATGGAGCATTGATGGTATTAGAGATGCTTATCTAATCAAGATTAAGCACAAACCCGAGCTTAGCGCAGATTATCTCAGAATTGGTCTGCTTCTGGATATCTCTTGCAACATAGATAGGATTTGAGTTGATCATCTTCTTTCCAAAACCGGTCAAGATGGTGCGTTTAGGCTTTATCTTGGAGATGATGCGCACAGCATCCTGAGCTGAAAGCCCTAATGCTTCGTCATCGAGAGAATGAGGAACATTAAGTATCAAGAGATCAGCATCCATATACTGGTCAATAACTTCATCATCATAATCAGTTATACCAGAATAGCACAACACAAAATCAGGAGTTGTTACCTTCAATCCGATCGAATTAGGATTAGGATTTTTTGTCTTAAGGGCCTGCAATTCAACAGACTCTATGCCCACCCTCTGGCCAGCTTTTATCGATATGACCCTCTCAAGGAACTTACTGCAAGACTTTCTTAGCACAGGGTGTTCTGATTCAGAACCGTTAACGACATCATGGGCAGCGATAAAAACCCCTCTCTGATCAAGACCTTCTAAAGTCATGG